>CAZLQM010000004.1:0-63122 GCA_964561945.1 uncultured Gammaproteobacteria bacterium
TGATCTACCAAGGTCCTCAACTCATCATGCAAATTAATCTTGATTTAATCGACCTTCTCCATCAGGACGGCTATACTTCTATCCATGAAGCCATCGGCGCCGATCTCAAAAAAACCAAATAATTATTATTCCCAAGTCCGCCTAGATTTAATTGCATTAATCAAAAATCAACGCTTTACTAACATCCTCGAAATTGGTTGTGGCCAAGGACTAACTCTCAAATATCTCCAAGATCATAATCTTGCCCAAACTACCTACGGCATCGAACTTGACCCACACCAATCCCAAATCGCCCGCACCAACATCGACCACATATTCAATATCAACGTAGAAAACACCACCCTCCCCAAGGTCAAATTCGACCTTATTCTCTTACCTGACATTCTCGAGCATCTCCACGATCCTGCCAAATTATTAACCCAACTTCACTCCTCACTTGCCCCAAACGGAACAGTACTTATCTCCGTCCCCAACATCCAACACATTAGCGTTCTAAGACAACTCCTCCGCGGTCGTTGGGACTACGCCGACTCAGGCATCATGGATCGCACTCATCTCCATTTCTTTACCCAAAAAACTATTCTTGAAATGCTTAACCAAACAGGTTACAAAATCTTAGACATCCAACACAACGGCGGTTATCTGCCTCACTGGAAAAGCATTCTTAACTTCCTCACAGGCAACCGCCTCCGACCTTGGTTCGTCCCACAGTGGCTAATCAAGACAAAAATATAAATATAGTTTCCAACTCAAGCACTAACCTTTCTTACCTTTCTCTTACAAACCCTTCACGCACACGCCCACCCTATTGTTATATTATCCTCATAATTATGTCTATATTTACCACCAAACACGAAACTACACCTTTGGATTACTCGTCTATACCTGACCACTACAGATTAATACCTTATCATGCGCCCACTCCCAAAATAGACCGCATCAAGGGCTTTTTGTCTCGACTGCCTCTTCCTAAACCCTCACCTTCCCAAGCACCAAACAACTCCCCATTACCAAACACCCCCTCACCCGACAATCCTCCCAACATCTCCCAACCATCCAATCCCGAGCTCCAATACATCCAAGCTCACACAGGCCTAACTTCTCAAGACTTAATTGAATCTATTCCCCGCAAACCCAAAGAACTATCTCAAGACCAAATCCAACCACGATACGAACAACTCCATCAATTTCTTCAAACCCGCGAATCTCTCCCCGATCGAATTGACACCTCAACTCAAACTCTCATAACCCAAGCCTTAGTTCTATTCCCCCATCAATCCAATCCCGACACAACCAAACTAGACGCTTCCGGTCGTCGAGCCACCAAGCTACTTTTCGACTCCCTTCCCAACCGCGCAGACATTCCTGAGCTTATCTCCCAAGCCCGAAATCTCAGCCAACAACACAACATCACCCATATTCCATGGCACTTAATCCAAAAATCCCTCATCGGCCAACAAACATACCACCAAAAAATCACCCTACTCCGCCAAGCCAATATTCCGACAGAAGGTCTATCCGCAATCCAAGTCAACCAAAAAATCAAAGATCTCAACGCATCTCCTTCACCCCAAACCATCCCAACTCCAAACATCAGACTTCCCCAGTTCAAAGAACAACTCAAACGAATAACTCAATACTTCCAACACCGCCATCCTGCACTAACCCGCATTGCTCTTGCTGGAGCCATGGCTTTTACCCTTAACAGTTGTACCCCACGCCACAATTATGAATCAGAAATTCCCACCAACCCCAACAATCACACCCAAATCATTCCTTCCTCCACCCAATATATGGACATTCTCTTGGCCCAAAACAGTCACTATCAACCTCACGCAGAACTTCCCGCATCTCCACATACAACCACAGTTGAAACTAACGCGCCTCTTACTCCAACTCAATTTTCTAACCTAGATCTCGACCCCGCTCGCATGTCTCGAATTGAAGACCGCGTCTCATCTCTCGAAACCCAAATTGATAATCGCATCTCAATTCTCGAGTCCCAAGTCATCGAGCTTACCCAAACACCCGAAGTTGCCCCCTCTCCTCCCACCCCCACTCCCGTTCCGATCGTTTTCAATATCCAACCAATTACTCGTCCCGACGCTCCGCCTCTTTCAATTCCCATTCCCGAAATCACTCCACCAGCCATCCATAATGCCGAACAATTACCTCAATCATATACCGTCCAAAAAGGCGATTGCCTGTCTGCCATTGCTGTTAAATATTATGGCCAAGGCAATGGTCATCTATACACTTTGATAGCCCAAACTAACCATATTCCCAATCCCGACCTCATCTATCCGGGCCAAACCCTCTCTATACCCACCCTCAACTAGAAAACATTCCCTCTCTGCTAAAATAAATTCACCATGGCCCAATTGCTTACGTTGTTTATCATAGCCAATATCGTCATTTGGATTATCGCCATCTACAAGACGTCATTCCAACACCAGCCCTTCCACATTACTCCACTTCTCGCCCCTCTTGGCATCTTTGTCTGGGGAGATTCGGTTATCTTTAGCTTTTTCTGGTTTGCATCCGCTTCTCTCTGTCTTTATCTTAACGATTTTATTCTTTTTGGTTTAACTTTTTCTGTCTTTTGGGTTATCCGAGGCCTAGGTGAAACTATCTACTGGATATCAGAGCAATTTGCTACCAATCACCGCAATCATCCCCACACTCTCATCGGTTCTAGAATTTTCCCCCAAGATTCCATCCACTTCGCCTATCAGATAATAGCCCAAACCATCACTATCATTGCAATTCTCACTTCCGTCTATTTTGCTCATCTCTGGCTCACTGTCTCACTTCATTGAAAACTAACTCATCTCCAGAGTATAATATCCAACGTAGATCGTTTTCATATCACATTCGATATGAATCATCGACCTGCAAAAGTACATTTATAAGTCAAGCAGTTACTATTTTTTTCAAGCTCAAAGGAGAGCAACCATGTCTGTATTGATTACTGACGACCGCATCAAATTCGGGGTCCAAGAAGCCTCCAAAATCCGCGCTCTTACCCCCGACACAATTGAATCAATTAATAATATTAGGATTCACACTCGCGGGATGGAACAAACACCCGAGGATTTGGCGCACCAAATCAATCGGTGCACCGCTCCCCAATCCAAGTCGGACGTCCTTCGGATTCTAGCAAACGCGTTCTCTGATCAACCAGATTTTGTTAAGCAAACCAAGGGGCTGGTTTTCCCCAAGGTCACATCCCATGAAAACCAACCCACGGCCCCCAAGCGCACTCGACCTCTCCTGATGGATCTCAGCACTTTCTACCGCCGAACTGGTACTGGAAAATAGTTAACTTCCCACGACTTCCCAAGTCTGGGCTCTTACCCAAGGGTCCAGACTTTTTTGTTGTATAATTCACTCCAAGTTCACTAAAGCTACAACTGCGTAGCTCCACATGAAGCACATTCACAAACAGAAAGGTTAGACTGATGTCACCTCGCAGAGCTCAATCTCGTTTTGTCGAACAATACGAAAAAAATCCTGACGCCGCGCTAGAAGAAATAGAGGTCAGATTATCTAGTGTTATCGATGGCACAAAGATATGCCTAATAAGTGCCGTTGTTGATAATGCTTTTGATGAAGCTCAAACATTTCTGGACACACTAAAAGGTTTGCAAAACATGGCCACCCGTCCACCACGTTCTCCTCAAGATTCCAACAACATTTCTTAATATTCCCCAGAAAGGCAACTACTCATGTCCAACTCAATCTTTAACAATGGATCTTTCCCCAGCGCCCAAGATCCAGACAGTAGTATTCCCCGAGAAATCAAATCTGCTCAGGCAGAATACCTCGATTTACTCGAACAAGCTATCCGGCTAGCCCCTCAAGCAGATCGCAAATTTCAAGTAATCGTTCTCGAAGATCTTGCCAATCGAGTCCGGGTAGAAATGGGGATCCCCACTGCTCACATATTTCCACTTGAAATCACTTTGGCAAACATGCAAGACAGAGCAAGCAGATCAGATCCCTCCATCTCTCGTATCTATCAAGAATTCGTAAAACAGACCCGCAAGGACCGTAACTAACCTTTCCGTTCTCAAGCCTCTCTCCTCCCGAGGGAGGCTTTTTTATGCTTCCTTCCGATATATTGGTTTATCGGGTACCAGATAAATACTCCACGCTACCAATAACGAAACCACAATCTTCACAATTACATTCGTATAAAACATCTGCCCCAAAGCTCCCACGCTTACTACCCCTCCAAAAGCAATGATCGGAAATATAATACTATCCAACGGTATCGAAACTGCATTAGAGATCACTACTCGCCACCACTGAGGTTTACCTTTACCAATTCCACTTACCCACCAACTATACACATACGTATCTGCCACCTCACTTATTAACCCCGCCACTACAGATCCAATTACAATCCGCATTTGTAACGAAAATATAAACGCCCACGCCACTTGTCCTCCGGCATCAGCCCAACTACTCTCAGCTGGCAAAATCACAACCAACTGAAAATAAAGTGCCGCCAAGAAATTAAGCAATCCACTCATATAAACCGTCGTCAACGCAGCTCTAGCCCCTAATTGTTTATGTATCAAATCCCGCAAGGTAAACGTCAACGCATATATCAATCCGCCGTCCATCACCCAAGGCCCAAGATAAGTTACCTTAGTCGCCGATACATTCGCCACTAACCCCGCAAACACGTATAAAGTACTCACAATTATGGCCAACTCCATCCGCGTTGGCCTCACCAAATATTTCTTTATAAATCGCATAATCCTCATATTTTACTATAAATAATTTACCCCTTCGCAAAAATCCATTAATTTAATAAAATGAAGTATGAGCAAAAAGTCCCGTCGCGCCCGCAAACTCGAACAAGACACTTCCACTCCAGACTCTTCCGACACTCTTTCTCAACTAAACAGAATCTATCTCCGCCAAGACTCGCGTACTGGGGTTAATCGAGTCCACGATCCTTTCAACCCCCGCGAAAACAACGTATTTTACAGACAAACTCCTCCAAGCCAATCATCCATCCCTACCTCGGCCCAAATCCAACGTTTCATTCGCGACCAATCATAATTCTGCTACAAATTCACTTATTAATTCTCCCAGCTCTTCCTCCCGATCTCCAAATCCATGACCTCCATCAGCAAATAATTTAGTCTTAACCTGTTTAATATATTTCTCAAATATCGCCATCGCCTCCTCAGGATCACTTGGATTACTCGAATGAAAAAACTCATCATCTCTTGATACCGCCACCAAAGTCGGCACCTCAATGCTTGTCAATGCAGGGAAATTATATTCTTTATGGCTCAAGTCAAACACTCTCCCCGCATCATCTTGGCCGTACCAACTCACAAAAGTCACAGCACTCATTCTCTCTTCTTTCGGAGCAAAATCAAACAAATTTCTCCCTCTTCCTTGATCAATTTGTTTCTGGGCCAAATCCAATAACTCTTCAATTGGCTTATCTGCTATCTGACGCAAAAACGCATTCTTATCAAACGGTGCCAAAAGAATTAATCCCCTCACTCGATCTTTATATCTCCCTTCTTTCAAATACCGCACCACTTTCATCGTCCCCAACGAATGCCCCTGCAAAACAATCTCCACTTTAGTATTACAAATCCTATCAATCGCCTCTATCCAACTATCTATATCCCGATACGCATCTTCCAGTCTTTCATACCGCGCTCCCAATGTTACATATTCATCATCACTAGTTCTAAAAACTTTTATCTTCTCAGCCCCCCTAGTATTCCCAGTCAAAAAACCCACTCCCTTGCCTACCAACTCTCTTCCCACAAACCCTATAAATTTATTCTCATAAAAATTCCCCTCGAATCCATGCACATGCAACACTACCATACTCACCTCTTTCCCTCCACTATAAACCCCGTGCAACACCAACTTGTCATCAGTTATCGTCTCGACTAATACTCCATCCATCGCTTACATTATAGTTCATCCAGTACAATTAATATAATATTTACACTATGCAATCATCCAAACATTACTACCTAGCCACATTTCTCCGCATTACTTCTTATCTAGGCTTAAGTTTCGGACTCTTACTCATTATTCACGCCAAATCCACCACTGGATTACTCCTCCTCGAACTCCCATCCCAAAACCAACAAAAAATTTACCTCATCTTTGCTGTCGCCTTTGGATTATTTATCATTTCCCAAATCATTTTCTCTTTTTCTCGACCCTCACACAACTCCAATCATCCTTCAGCTCCCTTATGGCGCAATCTTCTTTCTACCATTATAGCCAGCGCCATCATCATCTCTACCTCTACTCAACTAATTATCATTGGCAAACAAATCCAAAAAAACCTCGGTCAAGACATCATCGCTATCTCTGGAACTGGCTCCATGTATCCTACGTTTCCCAAAGGCAAATCCACTACTCAATCCGCCAAAGAATCTGAAATCGTCGCCCAAATCCCCATGCAACACTATCCCCAAGGTATCAGTATCGGATCTCACAAATTTTTTGATTATCAACTCAAGCGAGGCGATATCGTTTCATTTACCAACCCCAACACCTTCCTCCTTAACCTCGACTCGCCCTCAACAGGATTCGTTAAACGCGTCATTGCCTTACCCAATGATACCCTTGAACTCCGAGATGGCATTGTTTATCTAAACGGGACTCCCCAAAAAGAACCTTACGTTGCCCACGCGCGCTCAACCTTCGGGGGCACCACCATCCAAGAATGCCAAACTTATACCGTACCTCCCAACCAAGCTATCGTCATGGGCGACAACCGCAAAGGCAGTCTTGATTCTCGCAGTGATCTAGGCTTTATTAACCTCCACGACATCACCCACGTCATCCCCTATCACCAGCAACAACCCTACTCCCAAAACTGGCACGACCCCCAAAATGATTTATCTCCCCAGTCCAAAATAACCCTAGATGTTAATCAATATCTCCAACTTCTCAACCAACTTCGCCAATCCCATTCCAAACCACCTCTCAAACTTAACTCCCAACTCACCACCTCCGCCAATCTTCGCAGTCAAAAAATACTTGAGTTTAACGATTTTTCTCCCGAAGCCACCATCAGTGGCTATCCCCTCAAAAAATCTCTTCAACAAGCCAATTACACCAATAATATTTGGGGCGAAACCTACATCCAAGGCTATTATGAAAGTTCCGAATTAATCGAAAACCAACAACTCCACCCCCAAACACTAGATCTCATCACCAACTCTGACTTCCAAGACATCGGTATCGCTCAACTTCAAGGCAACCTCAACAATTGTCCCACTCAAATCATCGTTATCCAATTTGGCGGTTATAAACCACCCAATTACGATGCTGCCACTCTCACCTCTTGGCAACAAGCACTCACTAACCTAGAAAAAATTCAACCAGGATGGAACCAACTCAAAGACAATCAAGATTTTTACTCCAATCATCAATCCGATGTAAATCGAATCAATGAAATTATTGATATCAGAATCAACCGCACCAAAATAATTGTAAATAAAATTCAACAAAATCAATGGCTCTCATCAACCGAGCAAGACTGGATCACTCAAGACAAAACCTTATCCCAAGAACAATCCGCCCTTGCTATCCAACTTAACTCACGCTAATCTTCCATGTCGATTTTAATATATCAAAGTGGTATAATCACCCCCGTTAAATATCCTATACTATTTTTGTGCCAAAAATCAAAAACTTTATTCTTTCTCCAATTCGCAAATTCCCCCTCCTCACCTTCTATATCACCTTAGGAGTTCTTGTGACGTTGATCGTTTTAGGTCAATTCATCACCAAACCAGCTCCTATCCCACAATCCAATTCCATATCCCCTCGTAGCGTTTCTACATTTAACCTTAAAGATCCCATTACCATCTCACTTCCAGCTCAGGTTAACAACCAAAGACTTATAACTATCAACTCTCAAACTCAAGGCATAATTACCAAAGTAAACATCAAAGAAGGACAAAAAATCAAACGTGGTCAAACTTTAATCTCAATTGGCACGACCAATCTGGGAGGCAATCCAGCCACCATTGGTCGTATAATTGCTCAAGCCAATTTAGATTTCCAAAAAGATAATCAATCTCTTCAATCTGACATCCTCAACCTCCAACGCAAGCTTAGCGATCTAAATAAAGATCTCAACGGCGAAAATCGTGACATAGCTAACCAATCCCTAACCGATACCCGAAATATGTTTAACGACACCCAAAAAATCTACAATCAAGTCACCGATCAACTTAACATTCTTCAAGCCAATCCAACCACAGCATCAAGCTCCGCCTCACTTCAACAAACCAAACTCTCCCTTCAAGCCAATCTTAACCAACTATCCCAAGGCATCCGCGCCAGCCAGCTTCAAGTAGACGAAAATAAACCCCCAGCCCAAATCGCCGACACTAGCCGCGAACTTACCCAAAAACAACTCGACCTTCAATCCCAATCCCAAGAACTCAACCAGACCCTAACAAAACTTAACTTAGAACTTGCTCGCATCAACGAAGCACTCTTCTATCCAGTCTCTCCTGTCAACGGCACTATCCAACTAGTTCACGTCAATCCCAACCAATCCATCTCCCCCGGTATGCCTATCGCCACTATAATCGACGATCACCGCTCTCCACTCAAAATTACCTCTTCAATTCCATCATCGATTTATCCCTACATTGATTCATCTGCACCAATCACCATCAATCACAACAACTCTATCCTAAAAGCCAACCTCCTCTATCTCTCAATCATTCCCGACGCCACCAACCTCCATCCTGCAATTCTCACCACCTCACAAATCATCAATAACCCCCTACCTGCAAACATCCTCACCAATTTCACCCTTCAATCCGATCAACTCATCATTCCCATCGATTCCATCTATCAATCATCCAACGACAGTTATATCTATCTTATTCAAAAAACTGACCAAGGTTTTATTGCCACCAAGCGAATAATTACCACTTCACGCATTATAGGCAATTATATAATCGTCACATCAGGGCTAAACAAAGACGACATCATCATCACTTCTCGATACGTCACCGACCAAAGCTTAGTAATTCCCAACAACTAATTTTTTACTTTCCATCAATTTTATATGTCAAATTCCGACGCTTCATACCTTGATAAAATACAATTCCCCTCCTCTCTCAACCAATCCTTCATCGCCAAATATCTCAAGAACTTTAGAATTCCTCTCCTCATTATTTTAACCCTAATTCTCGTCGGAGTTTCTAGTTACAACCTCCTCCCCAAACGTCTTAATCCAGAAGTCAAAATCCCCATAATCACTGTCATTACTTCAGCTCCAGGATCAAATGCCACCGACATCGAAGACTTAATCACCAACCCCTTAGAAAAACAAATCAAACAACTCTCCAACATCAGTGAATTCAACTCCATTTCCCAAGACAACTTATCATTAATTACTATACAGTTTGAGTCAAAAATCCTTGCCAAAGATGCCCAAAATGACGTCCAAAACAAAGTAAACCAAGCCAATCTCCAAGGAATCCTTACTACTCCCCAAGTCCAGGCTCTCGATTTTGAAGATCAACCCATCTGGACTTTAGCAATCACAGGACTCCCCTCTCAAGAACTCAACCAACAAGCTCAATTACTCAAAGAAAATCTCGAAAATCTATCTCTAATTAATCGAGTTACCCTCTCAGGAGCTCCTCAAAATCAAATAAACATCAATCTTGACCTTCAAAAAATCCAAAACTACGGTCTTAATATACCTCAAATTTCCACAGCCATTTCCCAAAGTTTACAAATCACTCCTGCAGGTTCTGTTTCCAACAACAAATATAATTTTACAGTTGCAATAGCCTCATCTATCAACAATCTAGACGAACTCAGGAATCTTCCAATTTCAGTAGGGAACCAAATTCTTCCATTAGGATCAATTGCTCAAATTATCCAACAACCCAAACCCAACTCTTCTCTCACCTATATTTCCAACTCACAAATCAAAAACGAAGAAGCAGTCATCCTCTCCATTTACAAAAATTCCCAAAGTGATATCGTCGCCACAGGCAATCAAGCCCAAGCCTCAATCGATCAATTTATAACCCAAAATCCCCAAATCAAACTCACTACCCTAACCAACGTCAGCCAAGATATCAATCAACAGTTCAGTGATTTAATTCGTGAATTCCGCACCACAATTTTGCTTGTAGGCGGCACACTGTTACTCTTCTTAGGTGTCAGACAAGCCTTAATCAGCTCTCTTACGGTACCCCTCACTTTTCTTTCTGCCTTTGCTATCATGCAGGCCTTCGGTCAATCAATTAATTTCCTATCTCTCTTTGCCTTTTTACTTGCCCTAGGATTACTCGTTGACGACACCATCGTCATCGTCTCTTCAATGACTTCATATTATCAAACAAAAAAATTTACTACCCTCCAAACAGGACTTCTCGTTTGGCGCGACACCATAGTCCCAATTTGGTCAACCACCCTTACCACCATTTGGTCATTCGTCCCCCTACTTCTCAGTAGTGGCATTATTGGAGAATTCATCAAACCAATTCCCATTGTTGTCACCGCCACCATGCTATCTTCAACCGCCATTGCTGTATTTATCACTCTTCCATTAATGATCGTCATTCTCAAACCTCGTATCCCAACTAGAGTTACAATTTTAATCAAACTCATAACTTGGATCGCACTTCTCACCGCCGTTATATTTATTAGTCGCAACACCCCGCTCCTTCCTCTAATCATTACAATTTTCATTATCATTACCATCATCACCTTATTAATTCGCAACCAACTTCAAACTCATACATCACCGTTCCAAAAACAACCTTCAATCAAAAAAATCTCTTCTTTTGCCCAACAATTAATGGATAAGAGACTCATAAATATTCAACCTCTAAGCAACGGATACTATAATTTAATCAAGCGAATTTTATCCAACAAATCAAGTCGTCGCAAAGTAGTCATTGCCAGCATCTCATACGCCCTGATTTGTTTTGCTCTCTTGCCTCTAGGTCTAGTCAAAAACGAATTTTTTCCCAAAACAGATAACGACATATTCTACATACAGCTCAAACTACCTTCAGGCACTTCAATCAATCAAACCAATACCAAAGCTCTTAACTTCATTGATACTCTATCATCTATACCTTATATAACTTTTATTACCACGGAAGTTGGCAAATCTCTTAGTGATCTCCAAGCCTTATCTTCCCAAGATAACCAAATCCTTTATACATTGCGACTTGTACCTGAAAAGGACCGTCCATATAAATCTTATGAAATTACCGAGCATCTCCGAAATCAATTTCAAAATTATTCAGACACGATTCAAGTCCTCGAAGTAAGCGCAGGCCCCCCAGCTGGAGCTGACATTCAAGTTACATTTTTAGGAGATAATCTTAACGATTTAGAAACCACCGCAGATAAAGCAGTTGCATATCTCAAACAACAACCCTCTGTTGCCAATCCCAACAAATCTCTTAACCCCAGCACCAGTCAAATCAATTTCCAAATAGACTCTCTAGCCCTTCAACAATCTCAAATCTCCCGCAACCAAATTTCACAAGCCGTCAACCAAATCACCAAACCCCAAACTCTCGGCGCCCTTAGTTTAGCCACCGAAACCACCGACCTTCCTCTGGTCCTTAATCTAACTTCCCAACCGCCTCAGGTAGAATTACTTAATCAAATCACCATTCCCAATTCAAAAGGACAACTTATTCCACTCTCTACTCTTGGTACATGGCAGGCTCAAATCAGCCCTCAAATTATCACCCACGACAACGCTACTAGATCAGTCACAGTTACAGCTGCCACTAGACCCAACTTCAATACAACCCAAGCCAACCAAGATTTACTTACTCAAATCCAATCATGGCAACTTCCTTCAAATGTTACATGGAAAACAGGCGGTGTAAATCAAGAAAACGCTCGTTCTATTCAATCCATCCTCCTTGCTATGCTCTTATCCGCAGTCTTGATTCTCATCACCATGGTACTTCAATTCAGCTCTTTCCGCGCGGCTCTAATCGTTATTTTAGTTATTCCACTCGCTGTTTCTTCTGTCTTCCTAGCATTTGCTCTAACTCAAACTCCGGTATCATTTCCTGCCCTCATTGGTATCTTGTCACTTTTTGGAATTGTCGTAACTAACTCAATGTTTATCGTCGACAAAATTAATATAAACCTCAATCAAAAAATGCCTTTTATCGAAGCGATCGCTGACGCAGGAGCTAGCCGCCTTGAGCCAATCATTCTTACCAAATTGTCAACTATCCTTGGCCTCCTTCCCATCACCCTAGCTGACCCCCTTTGGCGTGGACTTGGTGGTGCAATCATCTCAGGTATTGCCCTCGCTTCTATCATCATGCTTCTTTTCATCCCAGTCGTAACCTATGCCTGGCTCAAACCCAACTCCGCTAATCCCACAAATTCATAGCTAATTTCCTAACCGCCACAGGCGTCATTCCCACAACCCATAATCGTAGCGACTCCCCCAACACAACTCGTATTTGGCCCAACCAACCCACCTTAGTCACCGAACTTCCAATTATTCCATCCAACTCCTTCAAACTCCCAAGTGTATCAATTTGATTAAATAAACTTGTAATTATTAATAATCCCAATATCCAAATTACCAAAACTCCAAACATATATACCAATACATCTACCACTAACAATTTCCAACTTAGTACTCTTACTCTTTCTACCCACAACATAGTATAAATTACCCCCAATCCCAACCATACAATCTCAGATCCCAAGCGCCAATTATCTCGTATATATTCAGGCTTAAACCACAAACCAACCAGTAGACTCACCACCCACAACACCGCTCCAATACTTACCATCCATCCCAAACTTCTCTTATTTAACATACTTTATTTCTTACTCGACTCAAACCACCTTCGGCTAACTACTCCAATCAAAACTAAACTTCCCAGAGCCATCACAAATCTCCATCTCATGTCCAACATATCATCCCCAGCAAATCGCATGTTCGCATAAAGCACGCTCACCACTCCCCCAAACACCAATCCTTGTCTTACAGGCTCACTCAAATGCTTTATATAAAACACGCCACTCAATATCGCTAATAATCCCAAAACTGAAACTATAATAAAGTTACGAGTCACATAAGGCACCACTTCAAGTCTCGCCGCCTCAAGACACTTCTCACGCTCATCATTTTGTAATTTATACTGCTCAGGACCCAAATCACCGTAATTATCAAACTTCGTACATTGCTTATAAAAATCAGTATCTACTGGCAAAAAAGCCTCCACCCCAAATCCCACAGTTAATGGATAACTAACCACCACCGCCAAAATCACCGCTATTTTTATAACCCAATCCATACCACCAATATACAACAATCCCAACTCACTCCTCAAGTTTGACAATCTGATTCACCCGTCTTTGGTGCCTCTCTTCCTGACTAAACGGTGTTTCTAAAAACTCATGCACAATCTCGGTTGCCATCTCAAAAGAAATATAATCTGCAGCCAATGCCAATACCGTAATATCATCATCACTCCGAGCGCTTTTTATCTGTTCTTTATTCAACGCTTGGCCACACCTGACTCCCTCAATTTTATTCGCTACAATACACACGCCCACCCCACTCCCGCACAACACAATTCCTCTTGCACTTGAATCTTCACTCACCACTCTTGAAACTCTCACAGCATACTCAGGATAATCATCCATAGGTTCCATCTGATACGCTCCCATATCATTTACCTCATGCCCCTGACTTTGTAACCACTCAACTAATCTATGCTTTAATCCAAACCCTCTATGATCTGCTCCAATCACAACCTTCATACATTCATGATACTCGCAAACCCAACACTATTCCAGACATGCCAATCTCAAACCCACTCCTTAATTCTTTAAACTACCAATTTACTCCCCATACCCATCCAGCAATTCCCTTAACTTCCCTTCCGGATTTTCGCTAGTCATCACACTACTAGCCAACAAAAATCCCTTAGCTCCTAGTTCCAACCCTTTCTTGATATCACTCATCCCCTGAATTCCTGCACCAATCAAAAGTTGTGTTTCTCCACATTTCTCAATTGCAGCCACTACAACTTCAGGCTTAGCAGTCGCCACAGATAATTCTTTATTTCCAATTAACTCAGGTGGTTCATAAGCTATCCAATCAGGATTAAACGGCAATACTCTCTCTACCTCTTCCAAACTATCCGCGCATATTCCAACCGCCAGCCCAACTTCCCGACATCTCAACACACTTGCCTCCAAATCTTCCATTGATAACTTTCTCTCAGCATGATTAAGCATTACTCCCCTAGCTCCATTTTGTTTTACATCTTCAGGCAACACACTTCCACTATGTGATCCATAACTTACCCCATCTGCATGCTGACACCAACTCCAATCTTGCTCCACTTGCGAAACTCTAAACACATCTCCCGCTTGCACCACAGGTACAACTTCAATTCCATATACCAAACTCACTCGCCTAATCATATCAGCCATCCCCCTTGCCTTAACTCCCGTCCCCTGTTCATATGTCTTAAAATTTACATATATCATTTCCTTTTCATCTTAACCCCTCTACAAAATACTATCCAGTCACAAATTCTTTCTTTATCATGTTTTTACCCCCCAAATTAGGGTTTCTAGCAATCTTCGCAGCTCCCCATGCAGGCGAAACTCCCAGATCCACAAAACTCACCTCCGCAGTTACCTCAATAATCCTATTCTTTAATTCTTCTACAATATAATCATTTACTCTTAGCATTCCTCCTGCTAATTTAACTCCAAATTTTCCACTCAATTCCAATCTCTTCACCACAGTCCTATACGCCAAAACCAACTCATCAATCATCTCCCCAACAACCAATTTTACAAAAGTATCTTCTTTATAATCCGCCTCATACACAATTTGTCCCAAGCTTGCCACTTCATCCACTCGACCCTTTTCATCTCGATACACATACTCAAACAATTCCTCCAAACTAGATAAACCCAAAATATCCATCACCCGCATACTTAATTTATTTACCTCACGACCATCATATTCTTTCATAGCCTGTTGTAGTATTTTCCTCCCCAGAGCATATCCTGATCCTTGATCTCCCAAAACATAACCCCAATCTCCTGCCTTGGCTTCTTTATCATCACATATTCCATAACAATTTGCTCCAGTTCCAGAAATTAAACATACTCCTCGATTCTCTTCAATTCCACTGCGCAACGCTACTACTCCATCATTAACCAAATATAATTCTCTCAGTCCCCACATTTCATCTTTATTTTGCAAATAATCTTCTATCCTACTTTTATCTAACCGAGTGTCCAATCCCGCCAACCCAATACAACCAGATCTCAAAACATGTCCCGGAATCACAAAAGGATCACCAATTGTTTCCGCCAAATCAATTTTTGCTTGCCTTATTGCTTCTTCAATATTTCCAATCATATCTCCAAAAAGACAATTATGCAGATTTCCACCTTCAGACAAACCTCGCCCCCAAACCTGTCCCATCTCGTCCATAATTGCTACCTCAGTTTTTGTTCCTCCCACATCAATCCCCAAATAATAATTAGTTTCCATACTCTATTTATTCTATCAAACTACCACATCCCCAATTCCATCTTAGCTTCTTCACTCATCATCCCCGCATGCCACAGTGGTTCAAAGGTTATTTCAATATCGCACCTTCCAACTCCATCAATTTTCCTGATTGGTCCCCCGACTAACTCATCAAACATTGCCACCAAAGGACAAGCAGGACTCGTCAAAGTCATCAAAATCCTTACTCTATCTCCCTTTGGCATCCACTCCTCACTAGCTTCATATTCCTCAACCTCAACCTTATAAATCAATCCCAAATCCACCAAATTAATCATTAACTCAGGATCCATCACAGTTTTGAGTTTGTCCCAAATCACCTCTTCAGCTACCATAATCTCTATATTGTACCAATTTATGAAACTTCCCAAACTTATCCTTCAATTTTATTTAACTTTACTTATTCCCAGTATCTATTTGTTAGTCTTATATCTAATTGCCACTTACCCCAAAACTTTTCCCAATTTTAATTTTCTCAACTCACCAATTTTCCAAATCATCAACCTCTCAATCAGCTTACTAGGTATCTTCATTTGGATTTCTTCATATTTCTATCTCAAAAATTCATTTGGGGTTCTCCCCACCACCAAACCTCGTATTACCAAAGGTATTTATCGCTATTTCTCCCATCCCATGTACTTAGGCATTTTCTTAACCTTTAACGGACTTGCTCTTACCACTCTTTCTCTCCTAGGCTTTCTAGTCAATTTATTTATCCTCACTCCCATCAACATTTTCCGTGCCAAATCCGAAAGCCAATATCTAACTTAGCTTACAAACTTCTCATCGATCATGATCTCCAAACCCCGCGTATCCTCACGAGTTAACAGTATCTTGGCAATTTTTGACTCAACCACATTCTGAATATATCGTCTTATTGGTCGCGCACCCAGTTGCTCCTTTTCTGTTCTTTGTGCAATTAATAACACCACTTCATCGCTCCAACTAATCTTAATCTCTTTTTTCATTAATCTATCGGCTAGTTTTTGCATTTCCAATCTCACCACTTGCTGTAGTTGCTCCAAATCCAAAGGCGCAAATGGCACAATCCCATCAAATCTATTTATAAACTCCAATCGAAAAGTCTTGGCCAACTCACCGTTCAACTCATCTTTCATCTCCTCCACGCTCCTCCCCATTCTGATTTGCTCTTGAATAAAAGAAGTTACCGCGTTGCTCGTCGCAATCAAAATCGTATGACTAAAATCAACCGTCAACCCAGCTGCGTCAGTCAATCTCCCATCCTCCATAACTTGCAATAACAAATCCCACACTTTTGGATGCGCCTTTTCAATTTCATCCAAAAGTATCAAACAAAAGGGCTGTCTTCTAACTTTTTCCGTCAACTCACCACCCTGACCAAAACCGCTCACGCCCACAGGCGAACCAATTAAACGATTAATCATCTGCAACTGCGAAAACTCGGTCATATCCAATCTAATCATTGCATCCGCACTACCAAAATAAACCTTTGCCAACTGTCTGGATAACTCAGTCTTACCAACTCCAGTTGGGCCCACAAACATAAAACTTCCAATCGGGCGCTCTCCGCTATTCACATCTAGCCTTGCCCTACGCAATGAATCCGCCACGCTCACTACAGCGCTATCTTGTCCCACAAACGCTTTATGTATCTCTGCTTCCAATTCCAACAATTTGCTTTTCTCGCTCAAATCTACCTTGTGTACAGGCACACCACTCTTAACACTAATCAACTTGGCTACCATTTCCTCATCCACATATATCAATCCCGACATTTTTGCATTAGCTCCCGCCTCATCCAGAATCCTTTTAGCTTTATCGGGCAACAATCCTTCAGCCAAGTATCTCCGTGACAACACAACAGCATCTCGCAACGCTTTGTAGCTATACACCACTCCGTGTGTTACCTCCAAATCATGCACCAAATTTTGCAAAATCAAAATTGCACTTCCATCGTCAGGCTCCTCAATCTTCAGCAAATTAAACATCTTCGCAAATGACTCAACCGGCTCAATAAACCGTTTGAAATTCTTAATAGTCGTCGCCCCAATCAAAGCAATATCGCTCCGCCCAATAGCCTCCTGCAATACCGAAAACAAATTCATCCCTGAATCCAAACCCTCATTCGTCATCAAAGTATGAATATCATCTATAAACAAAATAATATCCCGCGAAAACTTCACCTCATCCAACAAATGCACCAACCTAGACACAGACTCACTCTGAGTTTTGACTCCCGCCAACAATCTCCCAATCTCAATTTTTACCAATCTCTTATTCCTTATCACCTCTGGAGCATTTCCATTCATAATCATCTTGGCTATCCCGCCAATAAACGTAGATTTACCTACTCCACTTTCTCCTATAACCATAATATTTTCCCCACGGGACCGACCCAAGCCTGCAAACAATTCCTGATACTTCTCATCTCTCCCAATCGCCTCCGGCAAACTATTGGCATTAGCTGTCAAATCAATACTAAATCGATCCAACAAACTCGTCTTTACACTAGTCATCCCTCGATTAAAACCTGCCATTTCTCCAATTTGGTATTTCTTATGCCAAATTGGATACTTCTTCCACCACCGAATTTCATTCTCATACCAATCCAGAACCGCATCCAAATCCTCCATCTCAATATATCTATTTCTCATTAAAGCTTTCATTCCTTCATCAAACTCGATAAACGACCGCAATAGAATCCCCACATGCACATCTCCACCCCTAACACCTACTCTCTTCCACACACTCGCACCCCAAACATTCCTATCAACACTTGTCTCCAACGGCAGATCATTTGCCCACAAACCCATCCTCAACAACCACCACTGCACCTTAACATCTTTCCACCAAAAGCCAAAATTCCCATACTTCACCATTAATCCTCTTGTATCCCGATCACATACATCTTTCAATTTATCCCAAGTATAAGCTCCCTCCATTTCACTCCACGCCTGACCCATCTGCAATCTCACTCCAAACATCACTCCTACCATCACCAACCAGATCACACTAAAACCCAAATTAAATCCGCCTAACAAAAATCCCAACCATATCCACAAACCCAATATAATTCCTACCAAATATGTTATCAACACAAACAAATATCCACTCACAATAAAGATCAATCTAAAACTCACCGTTAACAAATACCCCACAAAAGTAGAATCATGAAACATTGGTTTAATAAACATCTGCCAATGCACCCCCACTCCAAACATTTCCAAAATATACTTACCCAAATTCCGTAATAATCGCCAATAACTTATGGGCAAATCCATTACAAACCATTTCACAAAATGTAATAATAAACTCATATCTATATTGTAGTAGGCAATTGATTCCAATCCAAACGTAACCTGCAAAATGATATAGTGAAATAAGCCTTTCCTGCCCATGGCCAACCTCAACGTTATCGGCGTATCCTACCAATCTCAAACATCTCTCGCAATCACCGATTGCTTGGACCAAATTACCCAAGGACTAATGGGTCGCATGCCCAATTATTTACTTGTCTTTGCAGACTTAAACCTAGACCACAAAAACCTTGCTCTCGAATTAAAAAGTCGCGCACCACAGGCTCAAATAATTGGCATTACTACTTCTCATATTTCCCTAAACAACCAACGTCCTCACTTAGCCATCATTGGCCTCCATCTTGATAACACCAAAATCATCACCAGCATCGGCAACAACATTAGCCAAGACCCCATCACGGCTACTAATCAAATTATCAACCAAATCATGGGCTCAACCAACAACCAATCCCCACTCGAAATCATTCTCCTCACTAGCCAACCCACCAACCTAGACATCGTCCTCAAACATCTCTATTCCTCCCTACCAGCACCCATTCCTATTCACTCTTTAACTGCCTTTGGTTTTCCCCAAACCCATCCCCCATATATCTTTTATGACAACCAAATTCTGCCTGACGCCATTATAGCCATGGCCATTTATCAAACTCCATTCATAAATGCCACCACCTACCACACCACCACTCCCATAGGAGTACCTCTTCCTATTACCAAACAAAAAGACAACCTTATTCAAGAAATCAACCACTTGCCTGCCTGCACCCTCTACGAACAATATTTACCAGCATACAAACTCAATCGCCTACCCCAAACCCAATTCATCAACCTAACCACTTCTTTTCCTCTCTGTTTATACACTCATCCAGACTTAACTATCGTTGCACCTCAATCAGCCAATGACGAAGCCCATCTTGTTCTCCCTATTCAAGTCCCGCTAGACTGTCAACTTGTCAGCCTAGCTACGCACGACCCCACTCAAATCGAAACCCACATCGCCCAATCTCTCACCAACCTCATCAATTCTCAATGCACAATCTCTTTTACCTCATACAACCGCCACACTGACAACTCTTCCGAACAATCGGAAACCCAAGCCATCCAAAAAAACATCGATTCGCCTTCCCTTCTCACCATTACCCCCAATAGTTTCATTACTACCAAACAATCACCAATCTCAATTAGCCTTCCAGGCAGAACAGTTATCAATTTCTCATAATATGAATCTTCGACTCATAACTGCTTTTATTTTTATCCTCAACCTATTTACAGCAATTTACCTATTAGTTACTGACTCCTCGCATCACCTTATAGTTGTCCCCTTAATTACTATCCCCACTCTCATCTACATGATTTATCTCTTTTTACAACTATCTCCTCTTAGTCAGTCTTCCAAATCAATCCTCAAATTTATCAGTCGCAAATCAAACGTCACCCGAAAAATCCATCTCAAACAAATTCTCATCCTCATTCCCCAAATCGAAACTTATCTCTCCTCTATCGAAAACATTTCCTTCAACACCAGTCGCATTCTTATCAACCAAACACTAGACGTTCGCCTTACCAAACAAGAGCTAATCCAATCCCAACAAACTACCCAAGAAGAAAAAACCAAACTAACTACACTACTCGAAGGCATCAAAGACGGCGTCGTCGTCATTAATCACAGTCAAGAAGTAGTCATTATCAATCCTGCCGCAGCCTCTCTTACGGGCATGCCCATTAACCAAGCTATTGGCAAACCAGCCAACCAAGTCTTAATCCTCGAAGACCAAAACCAACCCTTCACCTGCCAAACTTATTGCACCGAAACCCAACAATTATTTTTCAAAGAAAACGTCAAACTCATCGGCACCAATCACCAACTCCTCTATATCAACATTTCAGTCCACAAAATCATGGACCACTCCCAACTTGGTTGGATTATCACTCTTCACAATGTCACCGAAGAACAACAACTTATGCGCATGAAACTTGATTTCGCCTCTATGGCAGCTCACGAACTCCGTACCCCTCTAACCACCATCCAAGGATATTTATCATTTCTCCAGACTCCTCAAACTCTAAACAAATTAAATCCTACAGAGCAAGAATTCATCGCCAAAGCGGGCATGTCTACCACTAGACTCAACCGCCTCATCGAAAACGTCCTCTCCGTCTCCAAAATCGAACAGGGGGAACTTGGACTCACTCTCCAACCAGTTCTAACCGAGAAAATCATCGAAAAACTCATTGCCGAATACACAGGCCTTGCCCAAACCAAAAATCTCAAACTCATCTTTACTCCACCACCAACACCTACCCCAAAAGTTATGGCTGACGCAAACAAAATCGAAGAAGTTGTCAGTAATCTCATCGGCAATGCCGTCAAATACTCTGAACGTGGCTATATTGAAATCAGCATCAGATCCCAAGGAGATTTTGTTATTACCTCAATTACCGATACCGGCAAGGGCATCCCCTCTGAAGCCATTGGCAAATTATTTACCAAATTCTTCCGTGTCCAAGGCGAACTTAAATCTGGATCCAAAGGCACAGGTCTTGGCTTATACATTTCCAAAACCATCATCGAATCTCATGGTGGCAAAATCTGGGTTGAAAGCGTAGTTAACCAAGGATCTACCTTCTCATTTAGTCTACCGATTGCCACCGAAACTCAATCTACCGATAATCCCACCCAAAATACTTAATTGTAATCCATCCATTATTAATATATATTCAATTCATGGCCAAAAGAATTCTCCTAGTTGAAGACGAAGACATGATTCGCGAAATGTATCAGCTTGCTCTCTCCCAAGCAGGTTTTGAAGTTGAGTCAGTGGCTGATGGCCAGATCGCAGTCGAAACTCTCTCCCAAGATTCCAACTTTGATATTATCCTTCTGGATGTCATGCTTCCAGGACTAGATGGTATCAGCGTTCTCAAGGCTCTTCGAGACCAAAACTTACCAGCTGCTCAAATCCCAGTTTTCCTTCTTACTAACCTCGGACTTGAAGATCTCGTCAAAGAAGCCCTTGAACTTGGAGCCAAGAAATACCTCATCAAATCCAACGTCCTTCCCCAACAAATCATCGAAGAAGTCAACGTCTTCTTCCAAACCGCCCAGTAATTTTACTAACTAGCTTCTTTCTCTTCTTCTACAGATTTAACCAAAGCCTTAACCTCAGTTTTCGTCAATTCTCTCCATTGTCCTGTAGGCATTTTATCAAGTTTTATAGGTCCAAACTCTACTCTAATCAACTGAATTACTGACAATTTAACCGCAGCACACATTCGCCTGATTTGTCGATGCCGACCTTCTCTAATCACAAACTCCAACCAAGTTCTATTCCTCATCGGCTGTACAATCTTTACTTCAGCTTCTTTCGTAACTCCATCAGCCAACTTAACTCCAGTTCGCAATCTATCCAACTTCCACCGCAAAACTTCCCCTTGCACACAAACTCTATACTTCTTTGGAATATGAAATTTAGGGTGAGTCAGTTGATGAGTCAATGGTCCATCATTGGTCAACAAAATCAACCCTTCAGAATCCAAGTCCAATCTCCCCACAGGATACACTCGTCTTTCGCTATCAACCAAATCACTCACCACCCGTCTTCCGCTTGGATCTTGAGTCGTTGATAACACTCCCACAGGTTTATTGACCGCATAATAAACCACCTCGGGACTTTCTTCGATTTCTTCTCCCTCAATTTTAATCTTATCAATTCCGGGTAAAATTTTGTGTCCTTTATCCTTAATTATTTGCCCATTAACCATAATTTTACCTTCGTCTACCCACTTCTCGACCAACCTCCTCGATCCATAGCCATGATAAGCCAAATACTTTGCAATTCTTACTGCTTCAACTTTATCCATATTTACCTATTATACTCGACTTTATCATCCTAATTATCAAAACAATCTTGCATTTAAATTCCAAACTGCGTATTCTCTTCCTCATGGCAACCAAATATCAAGAAATTTACAAAGAAATGCTCTCTCTACACAAACCTCTCTTTGATAGGTTTAGACTGGTTCATGATTCCTACGTGCGTTCTCCCGCACTCCATCAAAAAGAATTTAACGAAGTCGGTGATTCTATCTTAGAAATTATCCAAAAATTTGACCAAAGACTATGCGGCAAATCAGAACGCACTGGTTACGGTAGCTACACCAGTAAGTTATCAGAAAAATTCTGGGAAACCATCCGCAAAGACTTCCCCAAGATTGATTCTGTGGGATTGAAAGTAAGCTCGACATAATCAAAATTTTCCCTAATTTCCACCCACCTACAAAAACATTTTTATCCAAGCTCCCACCCCATAAGCCACACCAGCAGCCAAAGACCCAATTGCCAGCATCTCCACTCCATTACGCAACCAATTATCACGCGTTACCAACGATCTTGCACTTCCCACGAGAAACAATGTCCCTAGTGTCGCCACAATTGAAATTAAAAAATCATTTCCGCCCAAATTCACACCCAACCACTTCATATAATAAGGCAATAACGGCATCGATCCTGCTATTAGAAAAGCTACAAAAGTTACTACTCCCGTATGCCAAATACCCTTGACTTTCTTACGTCTGTTCGTCAACCTCTCCAGCCTCAACTCTGATTTCGCACCCAAATAATCACCCAATCCCATACTCAGTCCATCAGCCATAAGATTAGCTATTCCCATAATTAGCACAATCGTTACTGACAATTTAGCTCCAGCCACTCCTGCCACCACCGCAAACGTCGTCACAATCCCATCATTTGCACCAAACACCATCGCCTTTAGAATCCGCGGACTGATCATCCCTTAATCGTAGCACTCTCTTAACCACCATCAATACAGCTAATTAATCGTATCTGTCCTTCTCCCTTGCAACCAATTGCCCATACAACTCACTTGGCCTTGCTTCTCCCGACGTACCATCCGTATGCACATTCCCCAAAGCACTATCCCCAAACTCTGTTTGCCATTTACCCGCACTATTTTTCTCAAACCAAGGATCATCTGTCTTAGTGTTTACCAATACTTCCAGCGCCATCTCTATAACATCTCTCCACTCTCGTTTTTCAATTTCAACTTTACCATTCACATTTGTCCAACGTCTCTCAATTTGATCCAAAGATTCCCTACCACCCAAACAATTCGCCAAAAAGGCTCTCATCGGCATCATGTTGCCATATCCTTTTCTGTCATTGTAATCCTCAATCGGTCCCTTCTGATACAGATATACACCATCTCTCTTTTGCACCAACGTATAATCCACATTTTTCCAATCAACCCCACCTTCTTCATCTCTTGGCCAATCCTGAAAAAATTGCTCCTCTCCTTTTGGTATATTCATAGTCAAACCTTGCTTAACTTCTTCCACTTGCTCTGCCACACCATTTCCCACACTCATTAACCTTATTAACTCCACCATATTTCTATAGCTTGGATTCTCTCGATCCCCATCAGAAAAATAAAAATCAGCATACCCTTTTACAATTCTTTTTACCCCCGCCTCATCCACCAAACTATCTTCTTCCCCAAACGTCAATTCTTCCTTCACCCAACCAACTAATTCATCTGCCAACCATATTGCTCCACTATTCTTTGCATTATATGCTTCACTCTTTACAAACTTTTCCCAAACTCCATGTGCCAATTTCCGGTTCTCTGCCGTTTCCTGCATCCCCAAAATCTCTTCCTCAATTCCCACTAACAATTCTTGATCACTATCGTGAACCTCTCCAATTGCAATATCTACTACCGACTTAGTTTTATCGCCTACATTAATTTCAAACGCCATCTTTGCTTTATTCCATACCCAATCGCTTTTATCCAAAGTTTCAGCCTCTCCAACTACCTTTCCAACTAACTCATTCAAACTACCTCCCCCAGACCTTTTACAAATTTCACCATCCACAGAATTTTTAGCCAACCCCAACATCACAGCTCGTACGGGCTTATACTTTCTCTTATCCCACTCAGCATCTCGCTCTACACTTACAATTCCCTTCTCATCTTTCACTACTTGTCTATAATCTACAGTATTTTCATCTAGTTGCTCAACTAAGTCATCAGTTTTACCACTCATTTCAAGCTCGTCGAATTGTCCTTGATTAGACTTCACAATCTCTCCTGCCCAATATCCTCCAGCGATATTCTCCACAAACAACTTTTCTAATGTCTCTCGTGTCACATCTCCTCCCAACATCGCATACCAAACTCTATCCAATCCAAAATCAAACGACATTGCTTCATCCATATCTCTGTCCAATTTCCACGCCCAAGACTCTTGCAATTTATGTGATATCTCACCAAATCCATCTATTCCCTTATCTTTCAAATTCGTCAAATATTCATAATTCAAACTCCCGATCAAATCTTGCGACACTTCTTTCAACGCATCAATCACTCCATCATATTCTAATGATTTAATCACCTCTCCAACATGGAGCGTCTCACTATCTCCCAATACCTTCTCATCCACCAAGTCACTATTCGCTTGCACCCGTGATTCCCCACCAATCCCAGAAGCCGCCAGACCTACTCCAATAGCCACTCCACCTGCAACCTTCAAGAAATCTCTCCTTGATTGATTTACGGTCCTCCCCGCTTCTTCAGGTTTTTTATCACCCCAACCTCCCACTCCAATATCCTCATTCCACCCCAAAGCTTTTGCTATATCACCATTGTTTCCTTGTTGCTCAGACATATTTTATTTTATTATACCCCGACTTAACACTTATCTGTCCACGCTCCATATCCTTCTTTTTCTAATTCTTCTTTAGGAATAAATCGTAGTGCCGCACTATTTATACAATATCTCATCCCACCTTTCTCACTTGGTCCATCCCCAAACACATGTCCCAAATGAGATCCCGACCTAGCACTTTTAACCTCAATACGTTTTATAAATCCACTATCATCTTGATTTTCAATGACGTTATCACTAACCATTGGAGCCGTAAAACTCGGCCATCCAGTCCCCGAATCATACTTATCTTTCGAACTAAACAAAACATCTCCCGACACCACATCTACATAAATTCCCTCTCGCTTCTCATCCCAATACTCATTTCCAAATGGCGGTTCCGTTCCACATTCCTGAGTCACTTGACGTTGCATCGAATTTAACTTAGCTATTTTTTCTTTATAATCATTTTTCAACTTTTTCTTGTCTTCCAAATTCTCAACGGTCTTTACTTTCTTATCGTTTTGGGCTACCGATTTTTTCTCATTCTTCTCCTCACTTATTTCCCTATTATTTTTCTCCCCAAACCTTACTACTGTTACCTTTTCAACATCACTCTCATCCTCAACCTCCACCTTTTTATTTTCAAAATCATCATCAACCGCTTTCTCTCCTTCCAACCCCCTCTTCTCAATTTCAGCTTCTGCCTGCTCCATCTCCTCTTCGATACCAACCACCAAATCCTTAGTCTCTAGCTCATTTTTCTCAACCGCTACTTGCAACAAATCTTCTTTGTTATTTTCATTTTCTAATTCATTTTTTAAATCCTCCTCAATCTTTGTAATCTCCATCCGCGCATTAACCTGCCCCTCACTCCACAATTTCTCCAAACCATTTAATCTTCCCGATCCCCATACATATAACTTATATCTGCCAGGAAACTTCTTATCATACTCTTGATGATATTCTTCAGCAGGATAGAAGATACTCGCATTTTTAACCTCCGTTACAATAGGTTTTTTAAATCGCGTATCCAACCCCAGTTTCCGTTTCGACTCCTCCACCACTTCTTTTTGCTCTTTAGAATGAACAAAAATCACAGTTCTATACTGAGACCCTCTATCTACGAACTGACCCCCGTTATCCGTAGGATCAACATTTAACCAATACCTCTCCAATAATTCCTCATAACTAACAACACTCTCGTCATACTCAATCTCAACCGCTTCCACATGTCCCGTTCCACCTTCACAAACATCCTGATAACTCGGATTCGGAATCGTACCACCAGTATACCCGCTCATCACACGAATTACGCCCTTCATGTCTCGAAAAGCAGACTCCAAACACCAAAAACATCCACCCGCAAAAGTTGCCAATTTTTTATTTTTTTCTTCCATAAAACTTATTCCACGATAACATTTTGTACTAATCAAATCTACATTCCAACCCGCAAAAACATCTTCTCCATTTCTTTCCATGTAATCAATATCTCTACAGGTCTGCCATGCGGACACGTAAAAGGTAATTTACACTTGCGCAAATCCTCAACCAAATACTCCATCTCTCTCTGAGTCAATCGTTGTCCCCCTTTAATTGCGCTACGACACGACAAATACGTCAAAACCTTCAACTGCTCATCACTTACTCCATCCACATTTGATTCCTCTATCAAATCCCCCGCCATCTCTACCAATGCTCGTCTCATATTCACTTCCTCCCATCCGCTTGGGACACTCAAAACACGCACCTCATCTTCCACAAAATCTAATTCAATTCCTATCTTTTTCAACAATTCTCTTTGTTCATAAAGAGCTTCTCTTTCTCTCAAGTCAACCTCTATCTTTACTGGCAACAGCACGTCCACTCTTCTACTTATCTTTTCCTTCAATCCCTCCATTAACTTCTCATACCTTATTCTTTCGTGAGCTGCATGCTGATCAATCAACGCCATCCCTCGCTCCTCCTCAAACACTATATACAAATTGTGCATCTGCACAAATTTATTACCTAAATTGCGATCACTCGTTCCCGTCTCATCATTAACCACGTCACCCAACCCTAACAACTCCAAATTCAAATCCAAATTTACCGCCCTCTTTTCCCCTTGCCATCTCTCCCGATTTATCGCCAAACCCCCTCCCCCACCTCTCAATCCTGATTTCCAGTCAAATTCTTCTATTACTCTAGAATCTTCTTCCCCCCGCACAAATTTCAGGTCTTCTTTCTTTATCTCGCCATCAATCATCTTTGTAATCGCACTATAAACCCCAAACGGGTTCACATATCTAACTTCTTCCTTCCTCGGATGGACATTTATATCCACCATATCTCCAGGCATAACCAAATACAAAATCCACGGCACCTGATATCTTGGTGGCAACAGACTTCCCAAGGCTTCTTTTACACTTCGCATAATCCCTCGATCTATCACCACTCGATCATTCACAATTACCACCTGCCTTGAGCCTTTCTCCTTGCCCAGTTGTGGCTTACCCACCATCCCCCATATTTTCCAATGCAAATGATCATATCCGACTTCAAACATTTGTTTCACCACTTCCGAACCATAAATACTTCTAATTCTTTCTTTAATATCTCCACCGCTTACCAAGTCCAAAAACAACTTCCCGTTATGCCAGAGCCTTATTCCCACACTAGGACACGCCAACGACAGTCGCTCAACCATTTCCAAGCAATATCTCCATTCCGTGCTTCCCGTCCGCAAAAACTTCCTCCTTGCAGGTACATTAAAAAACAAATCTTCTACCACTACTCTCGTCCCTCTACTCATTCCAATCTCTCTTTTAGTTATTAATTTTCCTCCTTCAACTACAACTTCCCAACCCCCTACTTGTTTTTCAACCTTGCTTGCAATCCTAAATTTTGACACAGCACAAATACTCGCCAACGCTTCCCCCCGAAACCCCATCGTCTTAACTGCCAACAAATCCTCAATCTTACCAATCTTGCTTGTTCCATATCTCACAATCGCCAATTCCAAATCCGATTTTCCCATACCACCACCATTATCAATTATTTCTATCTTATCTATTCCTCCATTTTCTAATCGAATCTCTATCTCATTTGCTCCTGCATCAACTGCATTATCCAATAATTCTTTGACAATTGAGGCGGGCCTCTCCACTACTTCACCCGCCGCAATCTGATCCGCTACCTCACTTGATAATATTTTTATCTTTCCCATATTACAGCCATCATACCAAACTAAATCTTCTCCTTAATCCGAGCTATCCAGTTCAAAGCCTCAACCGGAGTCATCTCATTTATTTTAATGTCCCTTAATTCATCAATTACTGCCTCTTCTCGTTCACTCTCCAACCCCATCTGCACTACCATTTGCGGTTTCTTAATTGCCATTTTTTCCTTACCTTCCAATAAAGACAACACCTCTTTAGCTCGAGTTATTACTTCCTCTGGCAAACCCGCCATTTCTCCCACAGCTACACCATAACTGTGCGAAGCTCCACCACTCACCACTTTATGCAAAAATATCGGCACCCCCTTATCATCAGCCACAGTCGCCTGATAATTTACAATCTGCTTATACTCATTCGCCAATTGTTGCAATTCATGATAATGAGTTGCAAATAATGTCAATGGTCCACAATTACTCCATTTTTTCGATACCAAATACTCACTTATAGCCCACGCAATACTTATCCCATCAAACGTACTTGTACCTCGCCCAATTTCATCCATCACCACCAAACTTCTCTCTGTCGCATTTGCTAAAATAGTTGAAGTCTCAACCATTTCCACCATAAAAGTAGACAATCCTTTTCCCATTGCATCGCTTGCACCACTCCTTACAAAAACTCGATCCCCCAACGACCATTCCATCTTCTTTGCTGGCACAAAAGATCCCATCTGTGCCATTAATACCAAAATCGCCACTTGTCGCAAATACACAGACTTACCGGCCATGTTTGGACCAGTCAAAATTATTACATTTTTATCACAATCCAAACTCACATCATTGGACACAAACCTCCCTTGATTTATCTTTTCTACCACTGGATGTCTACCTTCCTTGATATTCAAACCTTTACTATTAATCAAAATTGGCCGTACATATCTATTTTTCACTCCAATCTCAGCCAAATTACTTATCACATCAATTACTCCTATCGCATGCGAAAACTCTTGTATAACTCGCAAATTATCACTAATCAACGCTACCATTCTCTCATAAATCCTCGATTCAATTACTAATATTTTCTCATCAGCTTCCAACACTTTAATTTCATGTTTCTTCAAATCATTCGTAATAAATCTCTCACCGTTAACTAACGTTTGTTTCCGTTCATAGTCTTCAGGCACCAAATTCAAATTTGCATTACTTATCTCAATATAAAAACCAAACACTCGATTATATTTTACCTTCAGTGAATTAATCCCTGTTCTTTTTCTCTCTTGCTGTTGATACATTTCTAACCATTCCTTGCCTCCTTTTTTAACTAAACGCAAATCATCCAATTCTTTATCAACACCATCTTTGATTAAACCACCAGATTTTACATCTCCTGCAGGTTCATCAACCAATATTCTATCCAATTCCTTCCACAAAATACCCAAATTTTTCTCATCTATTTTTTTCACCTGCTCACCCAACAACTCCGTCGCACCTCCCAACAACTCTCGTAAAACCAATCCTTCTTTAATCGAATCTCGAATACCCGCCATATCCCGTCCATTCCCCCACCCAGTCAACAACCTTGTGGCCATCCGTTCTCCATCTCGTATTTTTCCCAAACTTTCTCTTATACTTCTTCGTAAATCACTATTTTTCACCAAACTCCAAACCGCATTAAGCCGTTGATTAATTAGTTCCTCATCTACCAAAGGCCGTCCCAGCCAATTCCGTAGCAATCTACCACCCATCGAAGTTTTCGTTTCATCCAAAACACTAATCACACTTTCTCCTTTCTCCCCGCCCAAAACCCCAAACAACTCAAGATTAAGAATCGTCGCCCTATCCAAGTTCATTAACTTATTGTTACCCCATTTACCAATCGCCCGCACCTGAACTGCAGACTTTTTCTGCGTATACTCCAAATAATCAAGCAAGGCTCCGCTTGCTTCAATTGCCAAATCATCTCTTCCTCTCTCAAGTTCCCATACCTCCAGTGGCTTACCCAAAACACTTCTTATTTTCTCGCTAGTTTTCGCCACACCACTCTTCCATTCTCTAAACAGAAAAATATTCGCATTCGTATGCAATTTGATAAAAGCCAATAAATCAGTATTTTCATATATCTTTGCGGGCAATATGCACTCAACAATATTTATGACTCCCAGCTCATTTACCAATCCCGACATTCCATCTCCTAGTAATTTTTGATTGCACAAAAACTCTCCCGTTCCCGCATCAATCATCGCCATCCCAAAACTTTTCTTCTCTATCACCAAGCTCACAATATAATTAGACCTCTTCACTTTCTCGACATCTCCCAACATCGTTCCGGCACTCACCACTCTCACGACTTCTCTCTTTACCAATCCAGGTAAATTCGGATCACTAACCTGCTCCGCAATAGCCACCCTATACCCTTTGCTAATTAATTTTGAAATATATCCCTCAGCAGCATGATACGGCACTCCTGCCATCGCAATCTTGCCATCCTTGCCCTTGTGTCGACTCGTCAAAGTAATATCCAATATTTTTGCTCCAATCCGAGCATCATCCATAAACATTTCATAAAAATCTCCCAACCTAAAAAACAAAACACACTCAGGGTATTGCTCCTTAATCTCCATGTATTGCTTCATCATTGGAGTCGAAAACTCATCACTGCTCATATTAGGCTCTATCCTACCACGCACTTAACAAACAGGAGTACAATCAAAACCAAATGCGATTTAATCGGATTGTAACCGTTTTTTTAGTCCTATTTTTATTTTTTTATTTCTCACAATCTCTCTCAGCCCAAGACTCTCCGTCCCCCGTTCAAGTTGAAATTTTTTCTCGCCCAGATTGTAGCCACTGCCAAAAACTAGAACTTTTCCTCCAAGATCTAAGCCAACAGCCGACACCACCTAACTTCAAATACACCCAATACAATATCTACGACCCAAATAATCTTCAACTTTTTCAAAAATTTACATCTCAAAACAACTTACCTCAAGCCACTCCCATTATTCTCATCGGTCAAACTATTCTTCAAGGATTCGACCGTCCCTCAACTACAGGTCAAACAATCATCGATCTTATTCAAAGTAACCAAACTACTCCTAGAACTACTTTTCAATCTCATCTTTCAGAGGCTAACACAAACCTCTATCTCTCCACATCCAAGATCCAAACACCAACACCAAACACCACTCCACCATCTTATTACCTCACCATTCCCCTAACTAATCATCACATCAATGTCATGCAATACTCTCTTCCATCAATGTCATTTATTCTTGGATTAATTGATGGCTTTAACCCTTGCGCTATGTGGGTCTTAATCTCCTTTGTCATCATTCTCTCCCAACTTGGATCGCGCAAAAAAATGATTCTCTTTTCTACTATTTTCATTTTGGCCGAAACCATCATGTACTATCTCATTCTCACTCTTTGGTTTAATACTTGGAACTTCATTGGGCTAGACAATATTATCACTCCTGTCGTGGGCATCATTGCCATTGGTGGAGGTCTGTTTTTCCTCTATGAATACCGCAATTCTGACGGTCAATGCAAAATCACCAACCTCAAACAAAGAACCCAAACCACCAACAAAATCAAAACCCTCGCGACCCAACCCTTAACCTTCTTAACCATACTTGGCATCATCACCATTGCTTTTTCAGTCAATATCGTCGAATTTGCCTGTTCTATCGGCATCCCTCAAGCCTTTACCAAAATACTTGAACTCAAACAACTCTCACCTCTCATAAATCACCTTTACATCACCATTTACATCTTTGGCTACATGCTTGATGATTTTCTAATTTTTGGTCTGGCCATTTTCAGTTTTGAAAAAATTGGTCTTACCACCAAATACTCTAAAATATGCCAACTCATTGGTGGCCTCATCATGATCACTCTTGGTTTAATTATGATCTTCAAACCCCAACTCCTCCAAAATTTTTAATTTATAATTAAAATCTCAAACCACCAAAAAAGGCAACTAAATATAGTTGCCTCTTCTGAGAAGTTAGACAAAAGTCTACCAACGGCTACCACCTCGGTCGCCACCTCCTCGGTAACCACCTCGGTCGCTTCCACCGCCACCTCCTCGGTAACCACCTCGGTCACCGCCACCACCGCCTCGGTAACCGCCTCGGTCTCCTCCGCCACGGTTATATCCGCCACGGTCTCCACCTCCTCGATAACCTCCACGATCTCCGCCACCACCGAATTCACGGCGTTCTGGCTTTGGTTGAGCAATATTAACTTGCATTGGCCTATCAGCCAAAACATAATTGTTAAATTGTTTAACAGCAGCTTCAGCTTCACTTGGGCTTGAAAATTCTACAAATCCAAATCCCTTGGACCAATCCTGTTTGAATTTGTCCATGATAATGACAGCATCAACAACTTTACCAACTTGCGAAAATAATTCTCGCAAATCTTCAGCTCTTACAGTGTATGCAAGATTACCGACATAAAGTTTGGCATTGTTAGATCCCGCAGATTGCGCTACCGCATCTTGGTCACCAGCCATACCACGTTGTGTTTCTTCGTCTACAGTCATGTCATCTGACACAACTCCATCGTCAGCTACAACAGTTCCATTGTCATCAGCTACTACTACTTCATCTTCTTCTTGAGTGTTTGTATCGTTCATGAAAAAAGTCACCTCCTCCCCAATCCTCTTCTGTCAACTTTCCTCTCCAATGTTAATTTCGATGCCGAAAGCTCTCCAAAACTAAAAGATTGTAATCTTATTATATCACAACCTGCCTCTTGCTCCTGAGCAATTAGTTAGATAAGCTAAATATGCGCACATCTATCACCACCAATTCTGCCCATGAATCAATCAATCGCCTATTTTTCGATGGAAATCGGACTAACCCAAGAGATTCCCACTTACAGTGGCGGTTTGGGGATTCTCGCTGGAGACACCATCAAATCCGCAGCTGATCTTTCCATCCCCATGGTGGCCGTCACCCTCCTCTACCACAAAGGCTATTTTAGTCAATCTTTCACATCCGACCACCGCCAACAATCTCAAGAAACCATTTGGGATCCCAAATCCAAACTCGAACTTCTCCCCAATAGAGTTACAGTCGAAATTGAAGGACGCACCGTCCACCTCCAAGCTTGGCAATACCAAGTCAAAGGTGTCAAAGGTCACGAAGTCCCCGTTATCTTCCTAGACTCACACCTCCCCGAAAACTCACAATACGACCAAACTCTAACTGATAACCTCTATGGCGGTGACCATTGGTATCGCATGTGTCAAGAAATTGTCCTTGGCATCGGAGGTCTCCGCATGCTCAAAAATCTCGGTCTTAATATAACCAAATATCACATGAATGAGGGCCATGCGGCCTTCTTAGTCCTAGAACTCAATCGTCTTTATCGTGACCTCATGAACAAGACTACTTGCGATCACGAATGCGTTATCTCAATCAAGAAAAACTGCGTCTTCACCACTCACACTCCTGTTCCCGCAGGCCACGACATGTTCGAACTCGAATGGGTCCATCGAGCCTTAGGACCTGATTACTCAATTGACAATCTCAACTGTCTTCAGGATGACAAACTCAACATGACTCTCCTTGCCATGAATCACTCAGCCTACACTAACGGAGTGGCCAAGAAACATGGCGAAGTCTCATCCCAAATGTTTCCTGGCTACGAAATCAATGCCATCACCAATGGAGTCCATGCCAACACTTGGATTTGCGACCCATTCCAAAACTTGTTCGATCAATATATCGAAGGTTGGCGCGAAGACAATTTTATGCTCCGATACGCACTCAATATTCCAGATCGAGACGTTTGGCATGCTCATGAAACCGCCAAATCTACTCTCATAGACTACATCAACCAACAAACCGATGCTAAATTCAAGAAAGACGTTCTCACCATCGGCTTTGCCCGTCGCTTCGCAGTCTACAAAAGAGCTGATCTCATTTTCTATGATATTGACCGTCTCATCAAAATTAGCCAAACAGTTGGCGAGCTACAAATTGTCATGGCAGGCAAAGCCCACCCTCACGACAACCAAGGCATCGATAAACTCAAATACATCCTCGACCTCATGACAACCCAAAAAAACAACATCCGCCTAATTTTCCTTCCCAGCTACGAAATAAACATCGCCAAACTTTTAGTTTCAGGAGCAGACATCTGGCTCAACACCCCCATGCGTCCGTATGAAGCCTCAGGCACTTCAGGCATGAAAGCTACTCTTAACGGAGTTCTTAATTTCTCAGTTCTTGATGGCTGGTGGATCGAGGGATGGGTCGAAAGTGTTACCGGCTGGGCCATCGGGCCTATGCCTACCAACATGATTGCCGACGATGCTTCACAAGACGACGAAGATCTCTACGAAAAACTCAAACACAAAATCATTCCCACCTATTACCAAGATCGTTCCCACTGGATTTATATGATGAAACACTCAATCTCTCACAACGGCGCCTTCTTTAACACCCAAAGAATGGTTAGCCAATACCTCACCAATAGTTGGATGGTTTAATCATTTATTTTCTTCAATCTTTCATACATCACTCGCGCCTGCTGATAATTAACTACCCATCCATTGTTAATAATACTGCGATAAAAACCTGTTCTGTATATTCTTCCACTGGGTCGTAACACCTCAGGATAACCTTGATTCTCCTCCATTATTTTGCAATACATATCCAAATAAATTCCTGACTTCTCCAAATAATCCTTCTCTTTCGTAACTTCATACAAACCCAATAATAGCTTTATATACTCAATTCCCCAATGACTCCAAATCGCCCTTGATCCATACCATTTAGCCCCCAATCTAACTGGCCAATGCAGTTGCTCTAACCTCAAGTCATGATGATACGCAAGGGGCACCGGTTTATCTAACTTCATTTCTTCCATTTTATTTACCGCCCTTTTTAACATTTCTACATCTCGTTTATCTTTAACAGACAGCATTCCCGTCTGCACCCCAATCAACCAATCCGACGAATACCGACTCTCTCCTTCCGACTCTTCTCTCCACCAATTATTATCCTCATCCCAGTACTTCTCAATCAATCTTTCTTTATATTCATTCCAATAATCGCTCCCCATATCCCCCACTCCAAGCCTATCAGCTAGCATTCCTGTTGCCCATACCATTACCGCATCATAAAAAGCACTTCTCCTCTTAGCCATATCCTTCGTCCCCGATAAATACAAATCATTTCTCACCCATCCAGTTTCCCGATCAACCACCCTAGCATAATATCTCTTCCAATGCCTACGCAAACTACTCCTATATTTCTCTACCAATTCATCACTCACATCTTGCGTTTTTAATTTATATTTACTATTTTCTTTATCTTCACGCCTCATACTATCTAGCGCAAATAAAATACTGTACAACGAATCACTCGGATATGCATATATTTGTAATGGCACAACACCAGATCCTCCAACAGGCACCAACGTGGTAAACATATCTTCACACTTGCTAGCCGCTTCCAAAACCAGAATGGTTGTTTTGAGATAAACCAATTGCCTCCATTCCCAATCATCTTGATTCAAAGCTGTTCGCGCGTCCAACAAACTGGCATAAAAAATCCCCAAAGACCTTACATACAACACACTAAAATGATCACCACTAATCAAAAAAGGTGTCTTCTCTCCAAACCTTAACTTATGAATCTTAGCAATAATCTCATCATGATCCATTCGCACCTTTCTCGGACGAGGCACTTTAACCACTCCGGCCAAAATATGCCAACCTGCCTTAAATAATGCCACATTATTCCAGTACCAATTAGCTCTCACATCAACCCGAGGATAAGTCACAATTCTCCACTGTCTTCCACTTCTCTCAATCTCCATCCTCCACCCAACTCGTGACCACCTCATAAACGGATTCGTAAACCGAGCATACAGCCCCAAGGCCACCCCCATCGACCCCAAAGTTCTACCTACCAAATCCATATCCATAGCTCATCTTACTACAAACATTCTCATCTCAATAGTTCCTCTCTAACGCCAACAAATACTCTTTTCTCCACAACTCTCCACTATATCCACCCATCATCCCATTCGATCTCACAACTCGATGACACGGCCCCACTATCACTACTGGATTACATCCGCAAGCCCGTCCCACAGCTCGAGCTCCACCCTTACAATTTATTAGCTTTGCAATCTCTCCATAACTCATAGTTATTCCATAAGGAATCTTCGCCATCACCTGCCACACATTCTTTTGAAACTTACTCCCTCTTAATTCTAAAGGTAAACTAAATCCCTGACGCACACCCTCCAAATATTCATTTATCTCAGTTTTTGCTTGTATCACTATCCGATCATTTCTCCCATCTCCACCCTTTTCCTCAATTGCCCCAAATCCAATCCCAACAATTTTTCCATTCTCTACTTCAACCCACATAACTCCAATTTTAGTCTCGAAATTACTTCTCATACCAATCATCTTTTAACAGCTACTATTGCCATAAACAATGGAATCTCAGCTCTCGCTCTATTTTCCATTTTCGCAGCCCTGCCTTCACTTTGCTTATCACTCGTCCATTCCTCAATTAACTCAATTACAAGCCCTGCACTCGCCAAAGCTTGGGAGTAATAACTAATCGGTACATGATAAGACCATGTCAAACCGCTCTTCTCCTGACTAGGGTGCATTGTAATCGGTATTTCCAACGGTTCCAAATAACGATTCACGTATCGATATTGAATCTTGTTTGGATGCTCTCCCCATCCACTTTGTCGTGGAATTCTAAATGCTGGATGATTCAAAACTATCACCAATCTCCCATTCTGTTCCAAAGAAGCCGCCATATTACTAATTACCCGATCTTGCCTTTGCATATTTTGTAACGCCAATACACAGCTTACATGAGTAAATAACTCCTCTTGCCTTAAGTTCTCACCATTGCCCACAACATACGAATGCTCCACTCCTTCATCCAATTCCTTAGCATAAGCAATTAACGACTTAGATATATCTACTCCTACATACTTCATCTCAGAATCTACGGCTCTGCCCAAAACTCCTTGTCCGCACCCTACATCCAACAGGCTACTTGATTGATCCAATTTCAACAATCTCAAAACTCCAGGAATAACTATCTGCTGATGATAGTAATGCCCCGATCTACCTACCGATTTATTATAATGTCGACTATCTTTCTCCCACGATGTATTTCTTCTACCTCTCCTGTGATTCATACTCCCAAGTATAACCAAAAATTAATTATCCTGCTTGCCATTAATCCAATAATCGTCCAAAATCAACCAATGCTAAATTTTCAATTCATATCCCAAACCATTGCCTGGCTCGAAAACCTCGCCACTCAAATATCTCCTCCTTATTTCGTATTCATCGGCTCACTAGCAGAAGAAATCATCTCCCCCATCCCTTCACCTCTAGTCCTCACCCTTGCAGGCTCGATCTCAGCCACCCAAGACAAACCCCATCTTTACCTAATCATACTTGCACTAGTCGGTAGCCTCGCCAAAACTCTTGCATCCTGGATTTTCTATGTTTTTGCGGACAAGATTGAAGACATCTTCAGTGGTCGCTGGGCCAAGTTTCTAGGTATAAATAAACACCAAATTGAAAAAATCGGCACCTCCCTCAATCAATACAAACAAAAAACTCTCATCCTCACCCTAATCCGTGCCTTTCCTGCATCTCCCAGTCTCCCTATATCACTAGTTTGTGGTTTTATCAAAATTGATCTCAAATCCTATCTCTTTTCTACTTACATAGGCTATACCCTCAGAAATATATTCTACCTCTACGTCGGCTATCTAGGCATCACATCTATCACATCACAACTTGATAGCCTCCAAAGCATCATCAAACTTGGTTTCGTAATTATCTCCATTGCTATTATCATTTACCTATATTACTTAAGAAGCCAAGGCAAAACCTTCACTTCTCTCTTCAAATCCACATCTCAAAACAACTCCAATGATTAACCGTTTAATCAAAACTCTCAAAACTCATCAATTAATCACCGTCACAATATTTTTCTTCACCCTTACACTAATTTTCTACTATCAAATCTTCCAGTCAAAAATTCCTATGCCGGCAGACCTACTAACTGGCGCATATCTGCCATGGTTAGAACAAAACTATGGCCACCCGATAGGAGTGCCTGTCAAAAATCCACTTTTATCTGACATCTTTTCTCAATTCTATATTTGAAAGAGTCTCATCGGTGAATCGTACAGAAACCTACAATGGCCATTGTGGAACCCATATTCTTTCAGCGGATATCCTCTTCTTGCTACATTTCATAGTGCAACTCTCAATCCTGCCAATATCTTCTTTGTTATATTCAACGATCAAAACGGCTGGCTTTTCTATACCATTCTACCCACCTTTCTTATGGCCATCACAATGTTTATCTTTCTCAAAAATCTCAACCTTAATTTCACATCTAGTCTAATAGGATCAATTGCATATTCATTTAGCGGGTTTGCCATCACCTGGAGTCAATTTGGAACCATGACATATACAATGCTTTACCTTCCTATTATTCTCTACTTAATTAACAAATTTAAATCTCAAAACAAAACTTATTACCTCATTCTGCCATTCGTAGTCTTTTTATTCATAACTTCAGGCAATTTTCAAGGCATTATATACAGTGCCTTAATCGCATTTTTTTACTGGCTATATACCCAATTTTCTGACATAACTCGCAAACAATTATTATGGTTCATTTCATCCCTTTTTCTTGGAATCTTACTATCTGCAATTCAAATATTACCAACAATCGAACTAGGTCAACATTCTATTAGATATGAAGAAAAATACGCATCAACCTATAATTACGGGCTTTTACCTATAGCTAAAATTATCACCACTCTTGCTCCCGACTATTTTGGAAACCCCGCAACCTATAACTACTGGGGATTCTTTAACTACCATGAAACAATACTATATCTTGGGGTGATCTCAACAGTTGCTTTCATTTCTACACTAGCCAACTATAAATACAACTCAAAAAATGAAATTTTTTTCTTATTACCGGACTTGTTTCATTACTATTCATATTTGACTCTCCAATCAGTCGCCTCATCTATGAACTTAATGTCCCCGGCTTATCAACAAGCGTCGCAGGAAGAGTATCACTAATCTATACATTTTCTGGTTCTGTAATTCTCGGATTCTGGTTCAATAATCTGAACAACAGATATCGCACCAATCTCAAAACCATTATCTATATACTAATTGCAATCTGCGTTGTAATTTTAATTACCTATTTTTCAATTCAGTATTTACAAGCTCCATCATTTCCTGATACTCATGAATACTCAATAAAAATACAAGTCTCGCTCCGCAATCTTGTTATTCCAACTGGAATATTAATCACCATCTTTGGGATCAGCCTCCTTAATCATCTATATAAACCCGCTAAATATCTCCTCATCTTGTTGCTAGTTGCAGATTTGTTTAGATTTGGTTGGAAATATCTTCCCATGAGTGATCGGAATTTAGTATTCCCCACAACCATACAAACAGACTTCCTCTCCCATAATTCTACCAATTATAGAATTGATCGAGAAAAAGCAGAAATATTGCCACCCAATACTTGGGCCTATTATCGCTTGAGATCACCATCAGGGTATGATCCTATGGCCATAAAAAATTACACCCAAAAATATTTCGACATTCTTCATAACCCTCAAACTCCAAGTCGCTACGCGGAGCTTCCAGTATATGATGCAACTGCATCAGGCGAACTAAGTATTAAGTATCTACTTACCGTTGCCAGAAATGATAAAGGAGAAATAAAAGGTAATCTCACATCTCATAGAATAGATAAAAACATATGGCAACCAGTCCTCCAAACTAGTTCTACCATTATTTTCCAAAATCCATTGGCCAAACCAAGAATAGAAATTATCCCAACGCCTTCATTAACAAACATTATTGAAGACAATCCTCGCAAAATTCAAGTCCAGTACCAAGGAAACGAGCCTATGAATTTAATAATAAGAGACACCAACTTCCCAGGCTGGCAAGCAAAAATTAATAATCAAATTATACCCATAACAAATTATAATAATATCTATAGACAAATTCAGCTCCCCGATTCCTCTAACAATATCACCATTGAATATAATCCATTCAGTTTCATTATTGGTAAATACCTTTCTCTCACAGCTTGCATCATCATAACTTTCCTTGTCTCAAAGCGCATCTTTTTTTTATTAAAGAAATCTTAACCCACCCGAAACCAATTCTCTCCCGACACCAAATAAATTCTCCACACTGACATCCCAATCACCGCAACTAATAATAAATATAAAGCTGAACTCAACCATCTTTTTTGTCTAGCATTCACCAACATCATCCCCATTCCCAAAGACCCCACTACCAATAACTTCCAAATATTCACGTACAAACTTCTTAACTCATATTTGACATTCAACTCTATTAACCAACCCAAAGTCATCCAAAGAAGAATTAGCAATACTAATAAATTAAACTTTTCATACTTCAGTTTACTAAACAAGCTTCCTACTCCTATCATCAAAAACGGATAGAACGGCACATGATACCAGCCATATGGATAACTCCCAACAAATAAATAAATTATCAAATAACTACATATTCCCAAATGGACTATGCCTTCTTTCCAATTATCGCCCCTCCATCTAAACAATAGAATTAACCATCCTAGCCAACCCATAAAAACAATTGGATCAGTTAAAAAAACCGTATTAGTTACTTTACCTTTCGTAATCAAATTATAAATTGCCTCATATCCTATTCCATAAACTCGACCACTATTACTTTGTAATATTAGCCAAAATTGATTCCAATCAATTACATATCCATATATCACCCAAAACCCCAAACTTATCAATCCAAAACCAAGTATCGGACTCATCCACTCCTTATAACTTAACGCCATCATTTTTCCATATCTCAAACCCCAAAAAACCAAAAACACCAAGCTCACTATTCCTGTCATTTTAAACCACAATCCTAAAGACCCAATCACAGCAGCCAAATACCAAAACACTTTCCGGTATTTCTCAATTTTCATTGACAAGGCTACCATTAATACCGTGCCTAAATACATCACAACAAATCCATTCTCCGCCTGCACTAATCGTCCAACTATCACCACCAATGGTGAAGCCATCATCAACCCTCCACTAACAATCATCGCCCATCTGTCATACACAATTCCTGCTACAGTCATAGTCAAAATTAATGCAATAAGACTCAACACCAACATCGGTTTTCTTATCATTCCTATAGATACATCCTCAAACACCCGAGCTCCCTTCATATAGCTCCATCCGCCTACAACAATTGGAAGTCCAGGAGGATGATCAAACCAGGGATAATTAATAACCAAAGCTCCTGACTCATTAGTCATTTGAAAAATCTTATCTGGGTTTATATAAGCATATTCAGTATTTGCATACCCAGGCAAACCAGATATTCCCACAGGATAACCAAGCTGAATTAAACTCATTCCCACCCAAGTATAACTATATTCATCCAAAGTTTGTCCAGGAAAGGGTATTTTTTCATACTCAAAGCTTCTCAACCTCCACCCCCCTATTACAATTACAACTATTAACACCCCAAAAAAAATATTTGATAACCTAAAATTAAACTTCTTCATACTTACACAAAACACGAGCTTGATTTAGTAATAAATAATTCCCTTCATTAATTCTATTTTTATCATGATAACAATTCCATTCATGCTTATCATCATTAACCCAATTTCCCATTCTAATTGGTAATCCATCATCACCAAATTCAATTTGAAATTTATTCACACGAGCCAGCAATCTCATATTCTCATATAAATTACGTTTACTCACAACCCGCGCATCAAGTGAATTTATAGTTTTCTTTTCCCCACAAACCAATTCTATTTTTATATACTCACTTGTCGGTGGATTCCCTAACACATGATTTGCACAAGGATCCCCCTCCAAAAATGTAACTTGTGCACTCCCCGTTATCATCTCCTCTAAACTATTCGACTCCAAATTACTCTGCTGATATTTAATCCCCAGCATCCCAAATACAAATAATACAATTATCCCCAAAGATATACCCCTAATCATGTTAGCAATCATTTTATTTCTATAAATTTTATCAATATCTCTACACAATATCACCTTCAAAAATACTAATTCATCCATTCACACAACTTCATCGAAGTTTTAACTCAATTTAAAATATTGTTTTATTAATTAAAATAAAATCATCCTCTATTATCAATTACTTAATTTAAGATGATAAAATCTGATATTCAAAATTAAAACCTACCAAGTAAAATTCTAAACTAATAATCAATCCGCATTTCTGATACCCTCTAACTAGTATTATTTTTACATGAACATCAAACTCCCCTCTCAACTCAAAACTCACGGCATCAAAAACAGCCTCATCCTAACTTCAGGTAATTTCATCAGTAGTGCTATTGCTGCTTTAACCTTTATAATTACTTCACGTGTCTTATCTCCTTCAGAATTTGGTAATTTCTCTGCTCACCTTGCCATTCTTCTCCTTTTTACACGGATAACTGATCTTGGCTTAAATATTGCCATCCAACGCCAGATTGCCAGAGAATCCTCCGCCTCAATCATCTCCAAAATTATTACTACAGGAGTCCTTCTCAAACTAATCTCTTGGGTCACCCTTCTCATCCTAGGCTCTATCTTAGCCCCATATATCACTACTCATTTTCTCCAAAACATCTCAACTCCCAATTTAATAATTATATTCTCCTTAGTTGCCATCACCTTATTTTTTGATCTCTCCATGGTAATCATCCAAGGACTCCAAAAATTTACAACTAATAGCCTCTATTCCATTTCCCTGTCTTTTCTCAAACTTATCGGAATTTTACTTTTTATCTTCATTGGAAAAACTACCAGCCACAACTTTTTCTACATTTTTGCCATCACCCCACTCATTCCCACTTTACTCAATCTCAAAAACATTCGTTACTCACTTAACTACAATCTTGCAGATTTCAAATTCCACGCTAAATCTCTAATTCAAATCTCCAAATGGACCGGTCTTGCCATGATCGCAGCTGCAGCAGCTGACAATTTTGACATCATTCTTATCCAAACATATCTTAACAACGAACAAACAGGACTCTACGCTGCTGCCAGCCGACTTGCCGTTTTTTTCAGCTTATTTGGCATGTCTATAGGTACAGTTCTAAGCATCCAAGTCGCCAAATACAAATTCTCTAACCAAATCTCTCTTTATCTTCGCAAGGCTCACCTTTTTGCCCTTTTAAGTATCTTTGGTCTTATTCTAATTTCTTTCTTCAGTTACTGGGGCATCTACTTAACCTCTGGTCAAGCATATCTTCCCGCCACCCCAGCTCTTGCTATTCTCCTTATTGCAACCGGCTTTGACATTGCAGCCAGTCCCTTCATCGCCCTTTTCTATCTGTACAATCATCCCCGCTACTACTTTTATGCTGGGATTCTTTTATTAATTACTCTAATTACTACCAACTACATCCTTATTCCTATCTATGGCATCAATGGAGCTGCCACTGCCAAACTCGTCACTCGTCTCACCTTATTTGTCTTCACTATTTTTTACACTCTTCAAGCCACCAAACATCACCTCAAATCCTCCTAAACAACCAGTACCCACCCTCCTCAAACACAACAACATAATTAAAATCATTCTTTAACTCTTCAACTAAGTCCTTCTCATATTCCAAATCAATTACTCTTCCCACAATTCTTTCCTCAGTCAAAATCGCCACATAATCAGCTTCTTGCGCTTGAGAGGGAAACACGTGTGCATCCCTCCTGTGAGTCACATGAGGTCTTATATTTCCCGAAGAAGCCACGCTTTTATCACTAGGAATCTGACTTAACAGTTGCTCAAATTTAACATCACTTTCACTCGGCTCAAACATCCACTTCCAATGTGATGGAGTAATTGGTGTCGGTCCATAAAAATACCCAGCACGCAAACTCCCAACTAACACAACCCCCACCAATCCGTACATGCTAATGTTTTGTATTATTTTTCTTCCAAAAACATATCCCAATAACCTACTCGCCCAACTTACCCCAAACACTATAGCAATCACCAATGCTGGCACAATCGCACTATCATAATGTTGTTCCATACCTCTCATTTGTCCATGGGTGCTTAACATATTAATACCCACATCTCCAACAGCCAGTAAAATCCACGGCAATCCCAACAACGGAACATATCCCCACACAAACACCAATTGTTTTAAATAATCCACTACTTCACCTAAATTAATTGCTTTAACTTTATCAATAACATTAATTACTAAATTAGCATTACTTGTCTGTGACTTTTCACCTATCCCATACCACGCCCAAGCCCAATGTTTTTCCGAGCTAGGTGTAAAAAAGGGCATTATCCCAAACACCATTGCCCCAAACCATCCTCCTCCCACCACTACAGATCCAATTCCTTGCCTCCAATTTCTATGTAAAATTATCCACACTCCTCCCATCATAATTAACCATAAACCAATCTGCTCTTTCGTAAATAACGCCAAAACGGCCCAAAACCAATACCCTCTTACGTTTTTCTTCAAAATACAATAAAAAGCTGCCAACAGCAACGGCATCGCCAATGCGACAGGGTGAAAATCATAAAACAAAGTCCATAAGATCCATGGATTAACTAAATAAGACACCGCTAGCATCAACCCCAACTCTTCTCTTTTCCAAACTTCGCAAGCTAACAAATAAACACCTACTGCCCCCATTGCTACAAACAATACTTGTAAAACAAGCAACATCCTCACATCACTCCAAACCCAATAAAACGGTGCTAATAATACCAAAATAACATCTGCATGAATTGCAAATCTCTTTACATTATTATCCCCACTCGTCAGTTCAAACAACCGCCCCTGACTCGTATTCCATACCGTCTGATCCATATTCCCCAAATCAAAATTAGAATAAAAGCTCTCATGTCTCAAAATCACCCAATGGCTTACCGCTACGGTATATCCAACAATCATCACTCCCAACACAACCCTCATTAATCGCTTATCCACCAATCGTCGTCCAAATTTCGTTATTCCCGCCACCACCAAATAATTACCTATTTCAATCAATATCTGCCAGACTCTTATCAACATAACCAACAACAACAAACCCCCGCCCCCGCCCAACAACCAAGTCAAAACAGATTCTCTCACTCCTACCCCTAAGGGCACAAAACTAACTAATCCTACAACCCACGCTAATCCCGCACCACTAATTACTTGCCAATTATCACTTCCCAACCAATAATAATGTGCCAAACCAAAACACACCCAAGCCAACACTAATAATCCAAAACTCAACCCCACCTTGCCAAACCATTTCTTAATTATTAATATCATCACCCCACTTACCACCAAACCAAACCACCAATACCACCAACTGCCAACCCATATCCCAGCCACAATTGTTAATCCCAACTCATACATCACACTTTTTTTCCCGCTTCCACCATTCTCACTCATCCTCACCCCTCTGCTCATCCACGACCAAATACTTCCAGGAATAAACCTCATTAATTCACTCCCGAACCAAACCTTCACATCCCTAATTCTTAAACGATCCCTCCGCATAAATACCCAAGCCAGTCCCCGCATATATAAATAAATCACAAAAAAACCACTTCCTAATACCAAATTCTTAACTCCAACCATATTCAAATAATTTCCTGTTTCTTGCCATGCTATGTCTTGTTTAAAGATATAAACTAAAGCCAAACCCAAACCCAACAATCCCAATACACCCCCATACTTATTAACCAAACTCAATCCTTTCTCAACCTGCTTCAAAAATTTACTATTCATCAATTGGAAGTTCATCAGAAGACATCTTCATATTAACCATCATCTCTGCTAAGAAACCAAATGATACCATCTGTATCCCCACCACTACCAATAACACAGCCAAATTCAATAATGGCCTTCCACCAATTTTTTCTCCCATAAACCAAACATAGGTTAAATAACTTCCCGTCCCCACCCCCATCAAAGTAAACACACTTCCAATTATTCCAAAATATTGCCCAGGCCTCCTCCCAAATCTAATCAAAAACAACAACGTCATCAAATCATATAAACCCACAAACATTCGCTTCCATCCATATTTACTCACACCATACTTTCTCGGTGCATGTTGCACAACTATCTCCCGCACCCTAAATCCCCTCTCATGCGCCAACAACGGCACAAAACGATGCAACTCACCATACAAAATCAACTCATCCGCTACCTTTCTCTTCATTACCTTCAGTCCGCAGTTAAGATCATGCACCTTTAATCCCGTCGTCTTACTCACCATCCAATTAAAAACTCTCGATGGCCAAACCTTAGTCCAATCATCATACCGTGATTTTTTCCACCCCACCACCAAATCTGCATTCTTCAATTCCCTAAGCATACTTGGCAAATTCTCTGGCTCATCTTGCAAATCACCATCCATCGTCACCACAATATCTCCCTTCACCCGAGCCAATCCTGCCCGCAATGCCCATGTCTTACCCAAATTCTTCCGCAATTTCAAATAACGAAAATTTTTGCTAGATTTCTTAAGATCTTCCACCACATCCTTAATATTATCTTTTGATCCATCGTCTATTAACCAAACTTCCCAATCATTAATCTTCGAATCCTCCAGCACAGACCTCAATCGATCATATAACTCAGCAATAGATTTACTTTCGTTATAAATAGGTATAATAATTGATAGTTTCATTCTTATCAGCAAGTATAAACAAATTTTCTATTCACACCTAATTATATTCTATGACCATATTTCATTCCATCATCCTCGGCATCATCGAAGGCATTACTGAATTTTTGCCTATTTCCTCTACTTCACATCTTTTACTAATAAATCAATTTTTAAAAATTAACAATAATCCCCAAATCGAACTTTTCAACGTCGCCATCCAAGGCGCTGCCATTCTTGCCGTGCTTACCATCTATACAAAAAAAATCCTCTCCGCCCCCCACCTCCTTATCCCCCTTACACTTGCTTTTACTCCAGTTGCTATCATTGGCTTAATTCTTGAACTTAATCACATCCCCCTTCAGGATAATCTATATATAGTTATCGCCAGCACTTTTATAGTCGGCATTTTTATGCTTTTTTGGAATCACATTCCTTATCTTAATCGCAACCAAATTACATCACTTCAAGACCTCACTCTCAAACAATCTCTCATCGTTGGCACCATTCATTGCTTAGCCCTAATTCCAGGCTTTTCGCGTGCAGGCGCTGCTATCTTAGGGGGATTAATCATCGGCACCAATCGCAAAACTGCCATCGAATTCTCATTCCTACTTGCTCTACCCACTCTCCTTTCTGCCAGTGTTCTCAAACTTACCACAGATGTCCCTAGTTTAATTGCTATTTGGCCTCAACTTTTAATTGGCAGTCTATTTGCTCTTGCAACTAGTTTAATTTCCATGCGCCTTTTCCTCAATCTTACACATCAACTCAACTGGACCACCTTTGGAATTTATCGCATCATCTTCGGAATCATCTTTGTTCTTACCCTTTAATTCATGCTCAAATTACTTCGTCAGTCCCCACTTATTCTTGTTACCACTCTAATTACAGCTATTCTCTTACTTCGGATCAACAGTCCCCAAGTTCCCTTTACCGATGAACTGCTCTTTGAAGAAGCTAGCTTTAATGCAGCCCATGGCAAATGGCTAATCCCCCACCTCAAAGACCAACCCTGGCTAGAAAAACCGCCCCTCTATTTTTGGCTCACCGCTCCTATCTTCCATTTGGCCAAACCCTTCCTCTCTCATAACCCTCTCGACCTTACCAAGTCTTTAGACCACCAACATATCTATTACTATCCTTGGATTCGCAGATTCATCGGTAATCTTTTTGCCATTGGAGCAGTAATTACAACAGCTTACTTATCCAAAAAAATCTTCCCCTCCACCCCTCCCTTCATCGCGCCCCTAATTTTAATTGCCACTCCAGGCTTCATCTACACAGCTCTTGCAGCCAATCTAGACATTCCCGCTGCCACTTGTATCGCAATTTCTTACTTGAGTTTACTCTATCTAAAAACCCATCCCAAAATTTCATTCTTCGCCTTCATTCTCTCCACTGCTTCTGCCATTATGTTTCGCTCTATCTTCGGGCTTATTCCTTTCATCTTTCTCATTTATTATTTTTTCAATCACCAAATCAATCTCAAAAAAACCCTTCTTCTTACACTTACTATTCTTGCTCTCATCCTTCCTTGGCACATCTACACCTACCTTCAATTTCCCCAAGATTTCCTCGACACCTATCTTGGCTTTAATATCGTTGGGCACAGCCTTCATCTTCCTTCAGGCTACGAACCAACTAGCATTTACTACTATGCCATTCTTCTCTCTCTTCCCCCTTGGTTTGCAACCATTTGTATCTATGGTTTATACAGAATCTTCCAAACCAAACTCCATCTCCACTTATCTCATCCAATCACCCTTCTTATCCTTTATTTCACAATTCCCTTCGTTTTTCTATCTCTTTCAGCCACTCGCCATCCTTGGTATTCTGCCCAACTTACAATCCCTCTCTCAATTCTTGCCAACTACGTTATCTACCAAATGTATCTAACCTTCACCAAATCCACTCACCAAGATCTTGCCAAAATTGCATTCTTAGCCCTCATCCTTACTCCTCTTACTCTCATCATTGGGAGCTCAGATAATAGCACCTCAAGCGTCCAAGCTCTCCATTACGCCATTGCTCAATCACCAAACCAAATCATTTATAGCTACAAGCAGCCATATCTTCCCCATTCCCCACTCTATCATCCAGCTCCAGTTCAGACTATCGACGATGATTTCCTCCTTCAAAACACCCAAAACCTAATAATCTATATTAATCAATCCCAACTCGACTCACCCATCCTTAATCAATACCAACTTAAACCTCTAAAATCTTTTTCTCCAGGAGGTATTTACCAAATCACCCCTCCTAATCCAAATAATCCCTAAGCTTCATCCTCCGTGTAGGATGTTTAAGCTTGCGCAAAGCTTTCGCCTCAATTTGCCTTATTCTCTCACGCGTTACCCCAAACTCACGCCCCACCTCTTCCAAGGTCTTTGCTGTATCTCCATCTAATCCAAATCTCATAATAAGAACCTTTGCTTCTCGCTCTGACAAAGTCCGTAACACTTCCTCAATGTTATCCTTCAATAATTCCTTACTGGCTACGTCATAAGGCGACGCTTGACGTTTGTCCGCAATAAAATCTCCCAACATCGAATCTTCCTCATCTCCCACAGGGGCCTCCAGCGAAGTTGTATCCTGCGCTATCTTAAGAATCTCACGCACTCGAGCAGGTGGCATCTCCAACGCCAACCCAATCTCTTCAACCGCAGGCTCTCTTCCCAACTCTTGCATCAACTGCCTGCTAGTTCTAATTAATTTATTAATCGTCTCTACCATATGTACGGGGATCCGAATTGTCCTAGCCTGATCAGCAATTGCCCGTGTTATTGCTTGTCTAATCCACCAAGTAGCATACGTCGAAAACTTAAATCCCTTACGCCAATCATATTTCTCCACCGCACGGGATAATCCGATATTTCCCTCTTGTATCAAATCCAAGAAACTCATTCCACGTCCCACGTATTTCTTTGCAATCGAAACCACCAATCGCAAATTACTCTCAGTTAATTTCTTGCGTGCTCGCATATCACCCTTTTCAATCTTCTGAGCCAAATCCACTTCTTGCTCAGCAGTTAACAAAGGAATCCTCCCAATTTCCTTCAAATACATCCTCACAGGATCAGTAGTCACTCCCTCCCCAATCACCGAAAGAGCTTCCAACTCCTTAGCCAAAGCATTCACTGTTTCATCTGCAACTGCCGCCTCGTCCTGACTCACTGTTTCAAACACATCCACTCCCGCAGTTATCAATGCATCATAAAACATATCCAACTCTTCCAACCTATCCTCAGCATCGCTAAATATCGCCAACACCTCATCTTGCACCAAAAAACCCTGCTCTTGTCCTTTATCAATTAATTTTTTTACTAAAGGTCGTACGGCTGCCATTAAACAACAAAAATTGACCGCTTTCTGTCTTTCTTATTCAAAAAGATAAAAACCGGCTCGAATAACTTTTTGTAGTATACCTCAAAACCCCAACCTTTCACACCCCTAGAACTTGATATTAGCCAATCCTTATTTTACACTCAACACCATGAGCATATTCTTTGACGAAGTTTACGTTATTCATCAATTCAAACCTACCAAATAGGCCATTTTTACCGCAGTCTTAATGCATTTAGTTATTATATTTTTGGGTCACACAGAAAAAGGTGGCTACGCCATTCCTTACATTTCTTGGTACTCATTGCTAATACTCTGTTTACTCTTATTCTTTGCCATTCTTATTTTCCATTTATGGATTTGGTTCCGCAACTTTATGGCTCCTCCTATAAAATAATTTTACTTCAACTTTGCCTTCATTTGATTTAGCCTACCCGATTCTTTCGCCATCTCCTCATCATCCAAATTAGACAATCTTAACTTCAATATTTTTTTATTTATAGCTTCCCCGAATATCACATTTTTCCATTTTCTAGCCGTTTCGCTTTTCAAACCCACCATATCCGCTCTCATTATAGCTTCTTCCACATTATCATTTATCTCCGCTGGCAAATTGTCCTTGTTCCACTCATTTTGTTCCAAATACTCAATCATTTTCCCAAACCATCCCAAACTAATCAGCTCTTTCCATTCAGGTTTCTTAAAATCCTCAATTTCATTTTGCAAATACCACCCCACTACCGCCACAATTCTTTCATTTCCACTTTCATTTCCCACTACCGCTTCCTCTTCTAGCGGACGCAAAACACTTCCCATACTTCGCATCTGTCTCCAAACCAAATTCTCATCAACTCCAGTTCTTCGAGCTAGCTCTCCCACCCAATGAGCCTGCAAAATCTCATTATCAATCTCTCGCCACAACGGCACTAATTCTTCAAAAATTTTCTTCTTCCCATACCCGCTATTTACATCATATCTTTCCAAACTTGAATCTAACCAAAATTCATACACATCCACCGCCTCTTCCACCAATCGCTTCCACAACGCAGAATCTTCTCGAGCAATATCATCAGGGTCTTTACCCTCGGGCAGTCTTACCATCTTTACCGACAGCCCCGCTTTCTCAGCCATTCCCATTCCACGCCGCGCCGCCTTATCCCCTGCAAAATCCATATCCAAAGCCAAAATCACTTCCTCAGCATAACGCTTAACCAAACTCACTTGTGCATCAGTCAAAGCCGTTCCTTTCAACGCCACTACATTTTGCACCCCAGCTTGATAACTACTAATCATGTCCAGTTCACCTTCTACAATTATCATCATCTTACTATTTCTCACCTGATTCTTAGTCAAATCCAATCCATATAGCAACTCTCCCTTATGATACACAGCAGTTTCAGGTGAATTAATATACTTAGGAGCATCAGTTTTTGCTTCCAAAATCCTCCCTGCAACTCCCACCACTTGTCCCCTACCATTACGCAACTCAAACACAACTCTCCCTCTAAACCGATCATAATAACCACCGCTTTCTCTCCTCATCACCAACCCTGCCATTTCCATCGTCTCAACCTTCACACCTTTTGCTCCAAGGGCTCTCTGCAATCCATCCCAATCATCAGGCGCCCAACCCAACCCAAACGCTACCATCGACTCATAACTCACACCCCTATTCTGCAAATATTCTTTAGCTTTAGCTCCTACCTTATGTTTAGTTAATAAATAATGATAAAACTTCCCCGCCATCGCCAAACATTCAAGCACTTCCTGTCGCAAACTATCAGCCTTGTCATCGATCCGCCCTGACAACTTTACTCCAGCCTCCTTAGCCAAATATCGCAACGCCTCCCCAAAACTCATTCCCTCTGTCTTCATCATCCATGCAAAACAATCTCCACCTTCTCCACACCCAAAACACTTAAAAATCCCCAACTCAGGATTCACCATAAACGAAGGCGACTTCTCATGATGAAATGGACACAATCCCTTGAAATTAGCTCCTGCTTGTTTCAAGCTCACCACACTCCCCACCAAAGTCACCATATCTGTCTTCTGTCTTACAATTTCTTTCTCATCCATCTCCCCTATATTAACGTAGATAATCCTCGCTTACTATATAATTACAAATTCACCTCTTGACACACCTCTTTGCCTTTTGTTTATAGTTATATAAATGGTTAATAAACCTTTTATCGGCACCCTCGTTGCAGGCCTCGCACTCCTCGCCTCACCACTCCCTCTTTTGGCATCCTCTGCCAATCACCTCCTAATCTCCGAAATTAAGCACGGTGCAAGTACAGAGCAAGAATTCATCGAACTCTACAATCCCACCAGCACGCCCATATCCATTGCCAACTGGAAACTCTCCTCCAAGAATTCTTCAGGCACCCAAGTTAATCTCGTCACAGATTTTGCTGATGGAACCACAGTTCCAGCTTACGGATTCTTTCTCATTACTCCCGAGAACTACTCAGCCACCATTTCAGCCGACTACAACTACTCAACCGCCAATAGACTTACTAACAACTACACCGTTCTTCTCTACGATGACTCAACCCCCGACAAACTCCTCATAGACAAAGTCGGATTTGGCACCGCCTCAGATTTTGAAGCCAGTGCTTCAGCTAATCCTAATACAAACCAAAGCATTGAGCGCAAGGCTCTCTCCACCTCAACCGCAGAGTCCATGACCACAGGTAGCGATGTCCTCCAAGGCAATAGCCACGACTCAGACAACAACTGGGACGACTTCATCCTCCGAGACACTCCCAACCCCCAAAATCACACCATTACAGAACAACCCAATTCTGTATCTCCAACTCCTACTAATAATCCAACCCCCACCCCAACCATTATTGTTTCCCCCACCCCTACCCCAACACCACAACTCACTCCAACTCCAAACGCCCCCACACCAACACCAACTTCAAACCCCACTCCTACTCCAACCCCAACTACACCACCTACTCCCACTCCCAAGCTTTTGGTTGAATTCATCAACTCAACCAAAAAATGCTACCTTGGATCCAAAACATACACCATCATGGGCATAGACTTCAGTCGCCCATACTTCTTCTGCACCAAATAACATCTTTCCAACAACTTCTCAAATAATGTTAAAATCAAGTTCACGGAGGAGTGCGAGAGCGGTCTAATCGGCACGCCTGGAAAGCGTTGCGGGGGGAAACTCCCACAAGGGTTCGAACCCCTTCTCCTCCGCCCTCACCAAATCCACCAAAACATACCCCAAGTGAAGCCTTCAAACCTCGAATCAATCTACCAAGAATTCACACCTCAATACCTTACCTTAAACAAACACTTAGATTTAAAATATATCAAAGACCTTTCAAACAAAATAATTCTCCACGCCAGTCAGCAATATTCTTCCTTGCCATTCCCCAAGATCACAGACCTTAATACCTATATTACTTATTGTTTAAGAGCCGCATTTCAAGCTGATCAAATTAACAAAACATCCAGTTCACAAACAAACTACAATTCCTATTCCAAAGCTATAAATAATTATTTTCAAATCCTTCCCCCCGACAAAGATCTTACCTACAATTCTCTATGGAAAACAATTAATGATGATCTCAAAAACAAAGACGAAGACATTATCATCAACTCACATATTAGCCCTCTAACAAAATCATGCATAAAACCATTCGCACACACAATCAAAGAACGTAACAAACTCCCAATAAACCAAAAATTCAAAACTACTTTCGATTTCTATTCAACAGTTATTCACAAAATTCCACCCCAAGATATTAAATTATTCTTTAAACACAAAGATCAAGCAATCAAATACTGCCAAACTCAATTCTCTAATACCAAAATCCCTGCACGCTTTTATCCTCAATTTAATAACCATTACTTTCTTTGCGCCCTTTCAAAATATCCCCAAATCAATTTCCCCAAGGAAATCCTAGATTTCGCTACCGCTCAATACCCCATTCTAAATAAATTTCGTTCCAAAATAATCATCGAACTAGGCAACATTTCAACAACCACATACCTTCATAAATCTGATAATTTCCTCATAACAATAAGAAAAGACTACAACCTGCGACACAAAACTACCACACTCCTGCACGAACTCGCTCATGTCATCTCTATGCTTAACAATTTCAAAAAAGGCATTGATCCATTAACCAACGGCAGATATCTCAACGAGCTAGAAGCAGCCAAAATAGAATTTAAATTACTACAAATATTCTCTCCCTCATTTCACCAAGCAATAATAGTCAATCTTCTAGAAACCTTCTATTCAACTATGTTTAAAATAGAAGCTCACAAAAACCCAAATCAAGACTTGTCCCTCCTTTCTGCAAAATTATATAAACAATGCTATCCTCAATTTAACCATATCCATTCATACACATACCTGTTAAATCACGAATTCATTACTCGTCCTTTTCGAACCCTCCCATATTCAATGGCTTATGTAAAATTATTTAGCAAACTAAACAAAACCAATTAATTACTAATCCCATATGCCCTACACCAAAATCCGCCTCAGACTAATCATCATAAACCAAAACAAACTTCTCACCACCTATGCCAAAGACCAAGATTTCTACTTCTATGTCGGCGGCAAACTTGAATACGGAGAAACCATCGCCCAAGGTGCAATGCGTGAAATTGCAGAAGAATGTGGCGCTGATACTACTTTCAAACTTAACAAATTTTTGTATGTTAGAGATTACATCATCCCAGAGGAAGGCGAACACAGCGTAGAACTCTATATCTTAGGCTCAATTAATAAATTCCACGAAATTGAAGGCTACGAAGATCCTCAAGACCATGGCAATCACATACTAGCTTGGCTAGATCTAGACAAGCTACCACACAATCTCTATCCTCACCAACTTAGTTCTATTCTGCTCCAAGACTATCAATCCAATTTCAATTCTCCCATTCAATACATAGGGATACTCAAATAAATATTCTAACTGCTACCTTCTTTCTGTTATTCTTATTACAGTGAAACCGCTCTCCTCATCATATATCTCTATTCTCCGCGCCTACGCCATTATCGCTGTCCTTATTATTCATTTCCTCTGGCTCTTTGGCTGGGATGTTTTCTATAACTCTACCACTCGCTTCCCCGCCGTTGCACTTGACCAGCTTGTCCGCTTTTGCGTTCCTCTTTTTATCGCAATTTCAGGATATACTCTCATGCTCGGTTATGGAAAAGGCAAATTTCCCATTCTCAAATTCTTCTCTCGGCGCATTCTCAAAATTCTCCCTCTCTATCTTCTCTGGTCTGCCATTTACGTCATCCAAGGCTGGATCATAAGCAACCAAATTCCATCAATTTCTCAACTCCCATCCCAAACACTTAATTTCCTCAGTCTCCTACTAAAAGGTCAATCTTACTACCATCTCTACTTCGTTCCCTTAATCATCCAACTCTATCTCCTCTTTCCTATCTTACGCATTTCTCTCAATACCAAACCCCATCTAACTCTAGCACTCGCTACCATCTTTCAGACAGGATTTTATATTTTTCTTTTCCTCGGACGACTAACACAATCATCTGCTCTCATTTTTAATAGCGACTATCACCAATATGTCTTATTTATCAGCTTCATCGGCTACTTCGTCCTTGGTATGTATCTAACCAAATTCAAAATTACCCAAACATCATTCTTAACTAAAACCTTAATACTTGGATTAATTCTTACTATAATTGACAGCTACTTATCAATTACCCAAGGCTATTCACCCCTCCTTTCTACCACCTATACCAGACTCTCCATGATGCCATTACTTTACCCTTTAATTATTCTTCTCTTCCAGCCCAATCATATTATGAAATTCCAACCCCAATGGCTCATTTGGCTCGGCAATCAATCTTATCTTATATTCCTAGCGCACGCCGCTTTCCTGCGCATTTTAGTTGCATCATACCAACAACCCACCCTGTCACTCCTTCCCGCCTTAATCCTCCCATTGATTATTTTAATAATCAACCTACGTCCCTCTAAGGGATAAACTAACTATTTCTTCAAATCTATCATTTTTACAAGTTTTCCTCTCTTTCAAATCTCTCTATCGCCAATCCAATTAGCTGATCAATTAATTCATGATATTTAATTCCACTTGCCTCCCACAATCGTGGATACATACTATTTTTAGTAAATCCTGGAATCGTATTTATCTCAATCACAATCAACTCCCCATCATCTTTCAAAAAGAAATCGACTCGACCCATCTCCTCACATTCCAATACTTTAAAAGCTTTAATTGCCAAATCCTGAACTTTCCCAGCTTCTTCACTCGAAATATCCGCAGGTATCATTAAAGATACTCCCTTTTCATCGACATATTTAGCTTCATAAGAATAAAACTCATCATGATTCAAAATAATCTCACCCGGAACAGAAGCTCGTGGACTTTGATTCCCAAGGACAGAACATTCAATTTCTCGACCTTTAATTAATTCTTCAATTAAAATTTTTGTATCATACAAAAAAGCATTATTCACAGCCCTTTCAAACTCCCGTTTATTATTAACTTTACTTATTCCTACAGAAGAACCAAGATTAGATGGTTTAATAAACACTGGCAAACCCAATTCCCTTCTTACCAAACCAAAATCAATCCTTTCACCTTTCTTAAAAACTAAAAACTTAGCAATTGGAATCCCTGCATCTCGCAACAAACGCTTCATCACATCCTTATCCATACCAATCGCTGAACCCAATACACCTGCCCCCACATACGGTACATTTATTAATTTAAACAATCCTTGCATTGTTCCATCTTCACCAAATGGTCCGTGTAAAATCGGAAAAACCACATCAAGTTTTAACTTAAATTTTTCATTCATTAAACTAACCAATTCCCCTTCACCTTGAGGAACAAACACAACTTCTCTTTCTTTTCCTATATTTAATTTTATTAACTTTGGATCACTTTCATTTAATAAGAAATCAGGTTCCTCCAAAAGATACCATTTACCCGTTTTTTCTATTCCAATCAACCAAACCTCATATTTATGATTATCTATAGCATCTAAAATATTTTTCGCACTTAGAAGAGAAACTTCATGCTCAGCAGATTTACCTCCAAATATTAATCCTACTCTAATTTTTTTATTCATAAATCAACATATCATATTTGCGCTCCCAGAGGGAATCGAACCCCCATCCTCGGTTCCGGAAACCGATGCTCTATCCATTAAACTATAGGAGCTTATTATTTATGGAACTACTTTTTGCTAATAAATAATAATTTCTTCTGCTCTCCAAATTATTTTTAGTATATCATTAACGATAGTTCCCACCACCAAGTCTACTACCACCACTGGATTATAAATATTCTAATCATCATCCTACAAAGAAATTCCAATTCATTTTTTACTCAGTATTTGCCTTTGATATATTGTTGCAACAACTTGAACCCCACCCATTATCACAAACAAAACATCAAACGATGCATAACTTACAATATATCCCCCAACCACAATCGCAACTCCAGTAATAATATTCGCTTCTCCTCCTGCCAAACCCCATACAAGTCCATTATTTTTCCAGTTATCATGTTTCGAATACAATGCATCCCACGTAGGAGTTGCCAACGCAGCTGCCACTCCCAATCCAGCTTGCACCACAAACAAATGCCAAGGAGTGTCAACGAATAAATATCCAAAAGTAAATAAAGCATTCAACCCATATCCCCAAACCATAACCTTCTCTTTATTGTCAAATTTATCAGTTATCCTTCCCACAACGATATACAAAAATCCAGAAAAAATAAGATAGGTTGCCCACGCCCAAGAAATGTCAAGAATATCTCCACCTACCCTTTGAGCAAATGTTGCCAAGAGTGGACCAAACAGCCCTTCACCGAAGTACCAAATATTTGCGCCATAAAGCAACACTTTAATATGTCGATTCAATACCATTATTAATCATTTTATATTAAACCCATCACCCAACCAACTCATATCCTTTAATAATTCACTTATTTTATCAGACAAATCAACCAAATCCTCATAATAAACAACTTTTCGAGTACATGGGATTCCTGTAATCATTATCGAAGGTTCAACATTTTTCTTACAAATCGCTATACACAGAATATTGTTTTCTTGTGCCATCTGAAACTCCATCCCTACCCCCATCGAAGGACTCGAAACCTCCCCAATAAATAAACTACATTTAGTAATTACCCTATAAGTCCGATCATAAAATTCACGAGGAGTCTCTTTGCTGTCCCAAAAATCAGGATATGTCCCAATAACCTTATCAAAATATGGCTCACACAACTTCATGAGATGTCTATAAATAGGCAAATAATCTTGTCCAAACAAATGAATCGGTCCAAATATATATACAGATTTCATAATATGTTAAACGTACCACTCCAAGCACTCTGGCGGCGTTTCTTGGACAAAGTTCAAACTCTTCACGAGGAAAGTCCCAATGAATTTGAAGACTGATTCGCGCGCCTCGCGACGTTTTGTGGTAGTGCGAAAGTCCGCTCACACACTCCATCAACTCCGCATTGCTTGTTCATTCCGCTATAGCGACTTCACGCTGGCTGCTTCGGCGTTTGTAGTGTGTTCGCTTTGTGGCTTCGATGACCTACCCAATCAAGCTCAAATCACCCTCAAGAACTACTGGTTGCATTCCAAGTATTTCTTCCTTGAAAGCAGACTCTTTGGGTAAGCTGTTTAAAATGAAAATCTTTTTATCTTTTCCAAACGCGTAACCGATCTCCAAGAAAGTATTGCCACCGATGTAATCCTCAACTCCACGCTTTTCGTAGTTGGTAATTAAAACTGCGTCAGATTCGTCAATCTTTTTAAGATGTGCTTTTATCGCCTTACCTTTCTTTTTCCAAACTTCATGACCTTGTGGAAATGCGTCAACTCCACCGTGACGATCAAAAAAGCTACCGACCGAAGTATCATCGCCTTTAGTTTCAAATTCCAGTTCTGGAGCCACAACTGTATGCCCAAGTTTTTCGAGCTTCTTCTTCACCTCTTGAAATTGATGATAGAAAGCCATTGATGAGCAGATGCAGATTTTCACAATTCAAAAATTAAAATGATTAACAATTAACTCGGCAGACTCATTTGCAGAATGTCTGGTCGTGTCAATTCTTAGATGATTAGGAAAAGGAAATTCATCCTCTTCAGAGTTCATTCTGTAATTCTCAGTGTCAGCAAGTAAGTTGTTATTTGACCACTCAACATTTCTTTTCGAGGTTTTATGTTGCAAGCGGTTTTCGGTGGCGTTTCGCTCCAACCGAGTATCTTTATCACCCAGAAGTTCAACGTAGTAAACACTATGACCACCTGCAATAAATTTATCATTAAATTCTCTTACTTTTCCCCAGTCGCTTTCAAGATCAAAAGCCCATATCATGGTGAATATAAAACCCCCCAGATCTTTTGAAGTAGCTACCTCGTTAATGATTTCTGTTCGAAAAAGGTTCACCAATCTTTTTCCCGCTGTAGTGAAGTAATCGAAAAAGTGCGAAACCAAATCAATTGTCATATGATTATGGAGTAAAGGATAGCCAGTCAATTTAAACAATTCTTGTGCTATGGTCATCTTACCTACTGCATGGGGAGCAAATATAAATACACTATTCATAACTTTGTTTAATTTTTCCTGCTAATTCTTTCAAATCTTCAGGGTTTGCCATCGGTCCACTACCCGAAGAAATCCAACCCTCATAATTATCAAACCAGAATTCTTTTTCACTTAATACCTGTTTCCATTCACCTTGTTTTAAATATTCAGTGCCGTGCATAGGAACAAGCTTTACGTGAGCATAGTTAATGCCCGTGCCCTCCATTATTAGTCCAACTCTCCCAACATCATCAAAATAATTTTCAAGAACTTGTGCTACTTTTTTGGAGGCAATAATAAATTTTTGCAAAATATTATCAGGCATTTTTAGTACATCACTATCGAAATGCTTTTTGGGTATTACACAACTAAATCCTTCTGTGTTTGGATCAATGGAAAGGAAAGCCATAAACTCTTCATCTTCCCAGAATTTTCCCGCAGTTTCTATATTTCCTGTAACGATCTCACAGAAAATACATTTATTGTCTTTTGTTGTTGGTTCGTATTTGCTCATGTTTATTCTTTGATTAGTCTTTTATTATATCCTTGCTCAACCCAAAATTCATACGCTTTCCATACATTACATCATCAGGTATTTCTTGTTCAATCTGAAAACCTTTAGCTGGATACTCTTTGATTCGTTGCAAGCCTCCAACCATTGCATTTAGCCAGTGTTCGTCTTTACCGTTTGATTTATTTGGATATTCAGTTACAGGAATAGGTGGCGAAGTTACAATTAGCTCCACTTCTTTGGGCAAATGTACTTTTCCAGTCGCATAAGTTCGTCATTCCATATACGGTTCTTGCACTGCGATAATTGTTTTCGGACTTATGCCTCTTTACGCTAACAGATTAAGAGCAAATTTATAATTTTCACCAGTATTTTGAGATTTGTTCTCAGTCAAAATTACTTCATCAGGTACACCTAGTTTTCGTGCGACATTGGCAAAAACTTCTACTTCGGCGCTTCCTACAAATTGCTCGCGACCTGGCTTGTGATTATAGACATCACCAGAACCAGAAAACAAAACAGTTGGGGCTAATCCGTCAAAATAAAGTTTTACCGCATATTCCGTAACTCGAATATCACGCTTCCCAAGCACAAAAATTACATCAGCTTTTTTAGCTCGTGATTTATGTGCATATAGTCCCAAGTTTTCTCAATTGCTTCTTGTTTATTCATAATTATTCAAGTAATTCATCACTCGTTACCTCAAGCGCGGCAATTTTTTCAATAGTCACCAATGTTGGATTATTTTTACCAGCTTCAATGTTGCTCACATATGCACGGGTCCAAGCCCGTCTTTCGGCAAACGTCGCCTTGCGTCATCTGCTTCTCCTCACGGATACGTTTGATATTGTTTCCCAACTTTATTGACGGATTTTTCATATCTGTAAGTACAGCATATTACTAGTTGTTGTTTGCTACAATCATGACAACCTCTTCAAAGCGACGAAGCCAAAACCATAAAATTTCCTATCATTTTTAGTGCGGCTCCCCCAGACCCCCCGCCGGAAAAATAATTGTAAGGAAATTTTTGGTTTTGGTTAGCGACCGAAGGGAGCGCGAGACGACACGATCGCTCCTGCAGTTTCAGGCAAAAGTGAAAATTGGCGGAGAGGGGGGGATTCGAACCCCCGGTACCCTTGCGAGTACACCGCTTTTCGAGAGCGGCACCTTAAACCACTCGAGACACCTCTCCCTAAAGTTACAAATACGGTGCACCCAGGGGGATTCGAACCTCCGACCTACAGTTCCGCAAACTGTCGCTCTATCCAACTGAGCTATAGGTGCATTAAGCCTATTTTACCTCATTTATCACTTTTTATACTATTTTCGCTTCAACCTAAATCTACTTTACACTCCATTTAATTCTTCGTTCCAACCATTTAGCCGATTTATCCACCCAATTAGGCAAAGGCTCATCCTCAACCAAAAACTCAACCAATACCTCTCTCAACACCGCCTCAGTTTCATCACTATCAATCATCACTCGCAAATGTCGTGGCCACACCTGCAACAACTCAATCACCAGCATCCGATTACCCTCTTTACCTTCAACCCAAAACCGCGTCATGCTCTCCCAATAATAAATTTTATTACTAGTTTCAATTCCCCAAGTCAACAATTTGTGAGTCGCTTTTTGGGGTTTTACCGTCCCCAAGACATACCAAAGAAACACAAAACTCGCAAGCATAATCACAGGAATAATTCCTTCAATAAAAAACAATATCACTCCCAATAACAACACTCCCGCCAAAATCGTACTAAACACTTCTCTATTTAACTGAGTAAACGGCCGATCATAAGCACTCCACTCCATTATCAATTCTTTCTGAACAGGTCCACCAACCCGTGGTGAAATTTCCAGTCCTCCATCTTCCTCATCCATCAACACATCTTCTAATTCCTCTTCTTTTACTCCAGTTTCTTTAGTTGTTGCCATAAAACGACTATACCAGAAATTAACTCCCAAGATAAGCTGACACAAACACAAACAACAGGTATAATTCACCTAAAGTTTTCAAAAAACTTACACATTAATAAATCAGGAGGAGTCGCATAGCTCGGTCCATTGCGGGGGATTGCTAATCCCCTGAGTCGTAAGACTCACGTGGGTTCGAATCCCACCTCCTCCGCCAATCAAGTGGGATGAGAAGCTATAGTCCAGCAAGCGCAAGCGTGATGGAAATCCCACCTCCTCCACCAATCAAGTGGGATGAGAAGCTATAGTCCAGCAAGCGCAAGCGTGATGGAAATC
>CAZLQM010000005.1:0-54454 GCA_964561945.1 uncultured Gammaproteobacteria bacterium
GAATTGAAATTAAGATTTCTCCGATAAAATTATTTTTCATTTTTGTAAATAAATACTTCTTCAATATTTTTGCTAAAAAATTTGGCAATTTTTAAACCTAGTAATAGAGAAGGTGTGTAATTGCCTTTTTCGATTGCAATTATTGTCTGTCTAGATACTTGTAAAATGGTTGCCAATTCTTCTTGAGTTACATTTTTTTCTTTGCGAAATTGTGAAACTCGATTAATTATATATTCATTCATATCAACCACAATGTCAAGTTAACTTAACATTATTCTATTGGTAAAATTTATTATTGTATAGATCGAAAACTGATAATCACCTTTTAGCTATTTAATGATTTGCGTGCTATAATCTCATGAATGGCATATTTAATAGATAGAAGGAATAACTCAAGAGACCGACGATCAGGTGGAAATAGAGGTCGTGGTGGATCAGAATCAAGGCAGATGTTTAAGGCGATTTGTGACGGATGTGGTAATAATTGTGAAGTTCCTTTTCGTCCGACTGAAGGCAAACCTGTATATTGCAGTGATTGTTTTAGAAAAAACCAACCTTCTGATGATCGTCGAGACGATAGACGATCTGATAGTCGTTTCTCACCAAGATCGTACAATGATAGTTCAAGAAACGCACCTGAACAAAGAAGTAATGCCCCCACACAAGCTGAATTCAAAGGTCAGTTTTTGGAATTAAATAATAAGCTAGATAAAATACTTAAATTATTACAACCAGAGGTTAAAAAAGTAATTGATAATAAACCTGAATCTGAGGTAAAAGCTAAAGCAGAAGAAAAAACAACCAAGTCCAAAGATCCTAAAGAGGGAAAACCAGTTGCAGAAAAGAAAGCACCAGCAAAAAAAGTAGGTAAGACAGCCACTAAAAAAGCAACTAAATCCAAGTAAGACTCCTGTGTTTTGTGATATGAAAAGCCAAGGTTGAGAAAAAAATAAAATTGAATTGGATACCTTTGTGTATTACTTTGATTTTATTTACCAATCTTAAGACCTCCCCATTCAACTAATGTAAAACCTTTGCGAGTTGGCGCGGTAAAAGTCTGAGGATTTAATCCTTGAGGTTTATCCAACCCTTGATAATCTAGGAAAACCCTGATTACGGTTTGTGGTTGAGGGGAGACCTCCAAGGGGGCAAGTACATTCATCTCTTGCGTAGTTAGCCAAGTGAGGCGAGTATAAGGAGTAGTTGGCATTAATGGTAACCAGTAGTCTAAGAAATCTTGAGACTCCTGAGAATTAAGACCCTGGGCAAATAGTTGTTTTCTAAGAGTGCTCTCAAGATTGGACTTCTCTACTATGGTTCCGCGATCGGTAAGATCGGGATATCGACCATGTCCAATTCCGTCCCAGAATAAATATGGATATGTTTTACCTTGGTATGACAATAATCCTGAAGGATTGGCTGTAACCTGCCAACCAGTCTTAGGATAAATAGGATCAGACTGGCGGATGTCAGCTCCAACTTGGACAGAAACTGATTGCTCGATTTCTGGGTAAAGATAAATTACAGGCTTGGCACACTCCGCTAAGATTGCATAATCCTGATTGATGAAAAATTGCCAGTCTCCGAGTTTGTCCTGCCACAAGAAATGATTAGGTCGAGTAGCAAACTGAGCAATTGTTAGCGGATCATCACGGTAACTTGCATACGAGTCTTTGTAGAGGAATTTGACAAGATCGTTGTTTGGATCTATCAGCTGATAAATTGGATCGCCAGTTTTGGTTTTGCCGACCTGTGTCAACCCCGACAAAATTGGTGAGTTATCAACTATTACTGGACTACCGGCAACTCCAGCACCACAGCCACCTGTTCGAAGAGATTCATATCCTGCAACCGCTCGACCATCACTCCAATTAATCAGTGGCGTACGGTCGTCAGAAAAGAGTTCATTCTTAAGGCTATATGGAGCAATTGTGTTGTCCTTGAGTTGGAGGAAAATCTGACGTCCATATAAATCTTTGAGTTCAAAGATTTTTTGACGATCTTGATACAAGGGGCCAGCATCTGTGTCGGCTATTTTTTGGGGGTTTTTGAGGGTTGTGATCAATTCCCCTGCGTATCCATATGGATCACGGGTAAAAATAATACTATCTACGCCAAGCGTCTCAGGCATGTCCCAGCCCTTGATGACACTCGTAATATATTCAATATCTGGAAGAAGGATATTATCAGTATAAGTCCAGTTATCATGATATTTCTGAACCAAGTATTTGGAGTCAGATGTTTCAATTAACCGAACAGGAAAAATGTATGTACCCATTCCTTCAATTGGCACATAGACATTTATAAGTCTGCCTGATGGAGACAAATTGGCAACATGGAAAAATTTAGATTCCTCAAGTTTGTAATCTTCGTCTTTGAGATTACTTGAGTCTATAAATATCGGTAGCTTGGTTATTTCTACTGGCTTGGGTAGCCATTCTACTTTATCGAAAATGACTTTCGATTCTTGGCGTACGACTTTTGGCGTTTGAGAAATATCAGATGTGGGATATCCCTCGGGATTTATAGATGGTACTGATGCAACGGTAGGGTAATTGTCATTAGTAATAACGTCATCATTATTAATATCCGGCGAAGAATTTGAATTGCGGATTAGAAAGTCTGGTTTTATGAATAAAACCAGAGTCACGATATTTGAAATCATCAGCAATGCAACAAAGATAAGTAAGATATTTTTGCGAAGCAAAGGTGGTCGGTCTTGAACTGAGGGCGATGATGAAATTGTATCGATTGGTTTAAGGGGTGGAGCTACCTCTTGAGGTGCTTCTAAATCTGGTGACAGCGTATTGGGTTCCATACTTAATCTAATATAAATGTACCACTATCTAGATCTACATTTAAATAGGTATCTTTAAATAGTTTTTGCAAAGCATTTTTCTTGGATTCGGAACGTAAGAAAAAATGAGTCACTGGATCAATCGGCAGAATTGTAATCAACTTTGAATTATTAGTAACCGAACCACTGATGATAAAATCTTGTCCTAGATGAATATTAAGCTGTTTATCTTGGTATGAAATACTTGAGATGTCTGATGGTCTGATTTTGATTTGCGGATCCGGTTGATAAGGTTGATTTAGTTGAGTATCAATATAATCAACACCGTAGAAAAATCTATCGCCAACTGTTTGGGATGATGCGTCACGATCAAGATTAGTGGCTAGAGTGAAATTCTGGGCTGAATTATTTGAATTTAAGTTGAAATTCAAGGTTCTTGAGTAAGAAGCCATGACATGGCTAGTGGACTCGACATCGTAGTTTTTGGTTAACTTGCCTGAATTAGTATGTGCGTAGATTTTGAAATTACGAGCATTGTGAAGTTGAGCAAATCTCATTGATATATATAGTGACTGAGGACTATCGACTTCAAGGTTTTGATATGACTGAATATCTAGTGAAGAAAGTATCTTTTGAGAATAAATATCATGAATATCAGCCAATGGCGGGGGTAAATAATGGGAAAAATCGACCGAGGAAATGATCAAACAGTCAGATAAACAGTGTTGATTAAAGGTTGAGACTAAATTTACAAGTTGATGTTGAGAAACATGACTTCCAATTAGGATTGGTATGATACTGGCTTGGGGAAAGTTGGATTTGATTTGTGAAAGTAAATTAAAAATTCCGTGATCCTGATATATGAGAGAAGGGTTGTTATTTTGATTCTTAGTTATTAATGAGCCGATATCGACATCATAATTAAGCAAACCATTGGAAAGATTCCAGTCATGGGGACTATATGAAATTTGGTTTTGAGATGGAGAAAAATGATCTGGTGATAAAACAATTATTGTTTTAGTTGCGAAGCGAGAGCGGGAAACTTGGTTGAGATAATCATTTCGAATGTCTGCCACGACATTGTGGTGAGGGACAATTGCAACCTGAGGCTGGAAATGTATTTTTTGGAGTAGATAAATTTGAATAATTTGGAAAGATAGGAGGGTTGCGATAACTGCATATTTGGCAATTTTGAGAAATGAACTAGGAAATTGAATTTTGTATTTTTGTATCATCTATTTATCATAGCAAGGAATAAATATGAATCTAAAAATGATGATAGCTTTCAAAATAAATTATTTTCATTTTTAATTTACCCAATAAACTTTCAAATGGGGGAATTTGGCATAGCAATATGGATATTATTGAATATCTCCTCCTTGTATCATCCAATTTTCTGAATTTAATAAAGATTTAACATTTGTTTTAACTGTAAAATACACACCTGAATTCCTCTGGAAAAAATATTTAGGTAAAAATTTATTCCACACATTATTTGGTAAATATGTAAAGCTTGTTACAAGACAACCTTTATTAAAGGCATAAGATTTAATTGATTTAATACAATCGCTTAGTAATTCCAAAGTTAGCGGCAGAATGCATAGAAGTTCGCATTTAAAAAAGCTGTTTCTAATAACAGCATTACCTATGATTTTCCCTTTTTTTGTAATTTCTAAAAATATAAATTTAATTTTGGGATTTCGATAAAACCTCCAGTCTAAATAATCCGTATTTTTATAAAGTTCATACTTTTGAGATTTGTTTACACTTAGAATTTTATAGTTAAGGGCAAACACTTCATTAACTGAAACACCATTATACCGAGGCAAAGATATCATATATCTAGTAATCATCTGCCCTAATATTTGATAATTAATTCTTTTTGAGTGCAAGTCAATTTTTACACCACTGATATTTGAAAAACCTAAGTAATTAGTATCTTTCGGTAGAGAAATCTCTATTATCTGGGTAAGATCACTTACGATGCCACGTCTTCTATAATCTGGATGAGTAGCCTGAACCGAACATGAGTAAAAAAGATAATTGTTTTCTTTATTTTTAATATTCAATGGATCAAAGCATACGAAAGCGACAACTTTTTGGTGGTCAATTGCAATCATTGATTTCTGTCTACCTTGAAAATAATTGTCGATATGTTTCCATTCAAAAGAATTTTTATTTATGTTTTTACCCTTAAAACAAATATTGAGTAAATTAATTACTTCATTTTCATATTTTTCTGAGTATTCTTCGTAAACTATATTAATCATAACCTACTCTAATTGAGGTGATTCTTTATAATTTTCTGGATCAAATAATGAATATTTTATTCCACCTGTTGAAACTACGATTTCTCCTGCCTTGGAGTGCCTTACTTTTAATAATAATTTTTGATTAAAATTTTCCTGATCTTCAAGTACATCGCTCATTTTATTAACCTTGCCACACGGAACATTTAAATCATGAAGCATTTTAAGGATTTCTTCAGTTGAATACTTATTAAATGCTAATTCAATTTGATTTTTCAAGAGTTTGATACTAGATAGACGCAGTGAATTAGTTAAAAACAATTCTTTTTTGAAATTAGGGTTTTCTTTACATAAAAATGTTGAAAAGCTGTCCCAAATAGAATTATTTCCTATAGCTAGCATTATTTGACCATCATTTGTTTTAAAAAGTCCAAATGGTGCAATTGCATTATCCATATTGCCAACTTTTTCTGGATTTCTACCTGTAACAAAAGATGAAATTAAATTTTGTTCCAATAAATCAAATGCAGAACCTTTCATCGAAACACTTAATTTTTGTCCTTTGCCAGTCTTTTCTCGATAATATAGTGCTGTACTAATTGCAAATGCTAGTTTCATTCCTGAAAAAGCATCAACTATTGATGTTGATATTTTCATGTCATCATCTTCACCATTCAGCGAAATCAACCCCGACTCTGCTTGTGCTATAGCATCATAGTACTTTCTGTCTATGTCATCACTAATTCCATTGATGGATGCATAAATTATTTTGGGGTTGGTTTTAATAATATGTTCATAATTAATTTTTAAACGCTTCTTAACATTTGCTGAGAAATTTTCAACTAATACATCTGCATCTTTAGATAAACTGTATAATTTATTTAAATCATTTTTATTTTTTAAATCAAGAAATAGTGATTTTTTGTTGTGATTTAGTATTTCAAAATATCCACTCCAATTACCCATCATTGGGGGGAAATACCTAGAATCATCACCATACAATGGTTCAATTTTAATCACCTCTGCCCCGTATTCTGCAAAATGCAGAGTGGCAAAGGGACCACTAAAAACTCTTGTTAAATCAATTATTTTAACACCTGAAAAGATATTCATCTAAATATAATTTAATGTTACGAAAGACTTATTTGTAAAGGAGATTGTAAAATATTAAAGCCCTGATCACATTAGTTCGGCCAGTGGCACTTCTTGTACTTCTTGCCTGAACCACACCAACAAGGATCGTTGCGACTAATGTTTTTGGATACTCTACCTTGGGTTGCTGTTGAGGTAGTCTTGGTAGCTCCCAGTTCATCTTTGACTGCACTCATGGCCGATGCAAAGTCATTTAATGCAGAATTAGTGGCTTTGGATGTCTTAGTCTCATTGACCTCTGGCAATTGATCAGGAATATTTTGGGGGAGTTTGATGGGGGATTTCTCAACAGGATTAGTGACACTAAGCTGTGACATGTCTATTTCTGGCGAACGGAAATTATTGTCTTGGGGTGCATTGCTAAATTGAACTTGAACTCGCAATATCCTACGAGCTACTTGATAGTCAATTTGATTAATCAAATTTTCGAATTGACCGTAAGCTTCTTGCTTGTATTCAACTAACGGGTCTTTCTGTGCGTAGCTACGAAGTCCGATACCTTCTCGTATGTTTTCGATACTATCCAGATGATCTACCCATAATTGGTCAATGGCAGTACGGATTGTATGGCGTTCTATTTCCTGCATGATATCATCTCCATATTTGCTATTCTTGGATTCAAAAGCTTGACTGATCTTGTCGTGTAGTAACTCTTGCAATGATACCGCGTCTTGAACTTGAGCCAAATCATTTCGGAGTTGTTTAAGGTCGGCATCATTAGTAGGCACTATTTCGGCAAACTCTTGGCTAAGTTTATCTATTTCTTGGGAGACATAACCGTCTGGCGCGTAGAGATTGATAAGTTGATCAATTTGTTTTTTGGATTTGGTGATAATTTCTTCGTGAAAATTATAGTTTTCGATAGTCTTTTGACGGAGTTTGTAGATAATCTCACGTTGTTTATTAAGGACATCGTCATACTCAACTAAATATTTGCGTTGATCGAAGTGGAAACCTTCAACTTTGACTTGAGCTTGTTCTATGGCTTTGGAAACGAGTCTAGCATCAAGCGGTTGGTCTTCGGGGAGGTTAAAAGCTGTCATCATCTTGGCAACCTGCTCACCACCGAAAATACGCATTATTTCATCATCGAGTGAAACGAAAAATTGTGAGGCTCCTGGATCGCCTTGTCGACCAGATCGACCTCTTAGCTGATTATCAATTCTGCGAGATTCATGTCGTTCTGTACCAATGACATAGACTCCCCCAGCTGCGATAACTTCCTCATGAGCTTTTTGCCACGCTGTAAGAGCCTTTTGATAAGACTGCTTTGCCTTAGCACTAGCTGAATCAGAAACCGGATTTGGCTTGGCTCCACCCAAAACAATATCTACACCTCGACCAGCGATATTAGTAGCGACAGTAACTGCACCTGGCATACCCGCTTGAGCGATGATATTGGCTTCACGTTCGTGGTTTTTGGCATTGAGGACTTGATGAGGGATTTTCTTACGAGTTAGTAATTGGGCAATGATTTCATTCTTTTGAATTGAGGTTGTACCTATCAAAACTGGCTGTTTTTTTGCTTGTAATGTTTGTACTAAATTAGCTATTGCGGTGTATTTGGCTCGAGTAGTTTTGTAGATAATATCGTGATGGTCTTTCCGGGCGACGGGTCTATGAGTTGGGATAATGACTACTTCAAGATTGTATATTTTGCGGAACTCCTCGCCTTCGGTGGCTGCAGTTCCTGTCATACCTGCAAGTTTTGTGTACATACGGAAGAAATTCTGGAGCGAAACGGTGGCAAGTGTTTTGGATTCTTGTTGAATTTTGACACCTTCTTTAGCTTCCACTGCTTGGTGTAAGCCATCGGACCAGCGACGACCTGGCATCAAACGGCCTGTAAATTCATCAACGATGACAATCTGATTCTCGCGAATGACATAATGTCGATCAAGAGTAAATAACATCTTGGCTTTGAGGGCATTCTCAAGATGATGAATGGTATCGAAATCCTTTTCGTAGAGGTTTTCGACTCCAAGGAGTTTTTCGATTTTTTTGATGCCATGTTCTGTTAAAGCAACACTGCGGAGTTTTTCGTCGATGTTGAAATCTGTATCTGATTGAAGTTTGCCTGCGAGATTGGCAAACTGTAGATATTTTTCAGTTGGTTCGGCGTCAGGTGCAGAAATTATCAAAGGAGTTCTGGCCTCATCGATAAGAATAGAATCTACCTCGTCTACAATTGCAAAATGATAACCACACTGGACTTGATCATTGGCATTTTGGGCCATATTGTCGCGCAGATAATCAAACCCGAACTCTGTATTAGTACCGTAAGTTATATCAGCTTGATAGGCTTCCTTACGAGTACACGGTCTCATATGCATTAAGCGGAGATCATCATGCTCTGGGTCAGTATATTCTGGATCATAGATGTATCCTCGCAATTGCTCACTGTGAATAACAACTCCTGTAGATAATCCGAGTAGGTGAAATATGGGTCCGTTCCATCCTGCGTCACGTCGTGCAAGATAATCATTGACTGTGACTAAATGAGCCCCCTTGCCACTTAAAGAGTTGAGGTACAAAGCAGGAACAGCTGAAAGAGTCTTGCCTTCACCAGTTTTTTGTTCTGCGATCTTACCTTCGTGGAAAGCAATAGCAGCCATCAACTGGACATCGTAATGGCTTAATCCCAACACTCTGTTAGTTGCTTCGCGAACTAAAGCAAATGCTTCTGGTAAAAGATCATCAAGATTAGCTCCCTCGGTTAATCTTTGTTTAAGTTGGCTAGTTTGAACTGGAAAATCGGCTTCTTTGAGTTTTTGATATTTTTTTGCATGCAGATTAATCCGTTCTACCATGGCACTATAGCGATCAATGTCACGTTTGTTTGTATCTAGTAGATTTTTGAGAAATGAAAAAGCCATATTAACACCAAACTTGATTGTAACAGATTATTGTTTAAACATATCTAATTACGACGCAGATGGTCGTTTGATGACGTAGTCACAATTTAGGTCGTTTAATACTTAGTAAATATTATAATTTAATTAATTAAATTGCCTTAAATACAATTTCCTATTGGCTTGTTTTTTGAACTTAATTAAATATAACGCAAACAATCAGCTCACGTTAACGCGGCTGATTGTTGCGAGATCCTGAGGCACACATCTTTCGCGGTGCGAAATATGGTGTGACACTAATGACGATATTAAGGCAAATAAATACAATTGTCAATGGAATATATATCCAATGTGTAATATTTATTTTCGATTAATTAAAGTCCTACCACCCATGTAAGGTTGTAGGACTTTGGGAATCGCAACTTCTTGATTTTTAGTTTGGAAATTCTCTAGGATTGCAACAATTGCTCTGCTTACCGCTATGGCTGTGCCGTTTAAGGTGTGAGTAAATTGATTTTTGCCTTCGTTGTTTTGATACTTAATATTTAGTCTGCGGGCTTGGAATTCTGTGGTGTTAGAAGTTGAAGTTATCTCTCCCCATTCGCCATTTTCGCCTTTACCTGGCATCCAAGCTTCAAGATCGTATTTTCGTACCGCTTGAGCACCCAAATCTGCATCGCACATCTCAAGAACACGATATGGAATCTCTAGGCCTTGCCAGATTTTTTCTTCTAGATTGAGGAAATCAGTATGCATCTGGTCAGATTGCTGTGGAGTACAAAAAGCATACATCTCAATTTTGGTAAATTGGTGGACTCTATACAAGCCCTTGGAATATTTACCATATGCTCCTGCCTCTTGTCTGAAGCAGTGAGAAACTCCTACATATTTTTGGGGTAAATCCTTGTAATTGAATACATGATCTGCGTGATATCCCGCTAGGGTTACTTCTGCCGTGGCAATCAACCCCAGATCTTCGTCTTTGATAACGTATGTTTGGGCTTCTTGGCCTTTGGGCTGATAACCAGTTCCAAGATAAAAACGTGACTTTGCAAGATCTGGCGTCATCAATGGGGTGAAGCCTTCTTTGATTAATAAATCTAGCGCATAATTAATTAAAGCCAATTCTAGTAGAACGGCTTCATTTTTGAGATAGTAAAACTGTGATCCTGAGACTTGAGCTCCTGATTCAAAGTCAATCAAATCAAGTTGCTTACTAAGCTCCACATGATCTTTGGGGACAAAATCAAATGAGGGCTTTGACCCTACTTGGCGGAGTTCCACGTTGTCTTCTTCTCCTTGACCTTTAGGAGTTAGTTTGTGAACTAGATTGGGGATTTGGAGAAGTAGTTGCTCGCGCTGTTGTTTATAATCTTTGAGTGTCGGTTCAAGTTCTTGGAGTTTTCGTTTAATCTGTGAGCCTTTATCTTTATCTGCTTTGGTTAGCGTATTTCGTTGCGATCTAAGAGTTTCAACAGATTCGAGAGTTTCTCGATATAGACGATCTACTGTCAAAACTTGATTGACTAAATCAGGATCAAATTTTTTGCGGAGACAGGAATCTTTGACAATCTCTGGTTGGTCTCGAAGTAATTGGATGTCAATCATACAATGGGGCAATTTTACTCTATATTGCCCTCAAGTTCTAGATGCTTTACCTCATTGATCTGAACAACAAGAGCGTGACTTTTTTCCCAATTAATAATTGAGTATCCAGCATTGTCAATGTCAAACATCCATATATCACGTAGAGTTCTCATTAGAAGTTTGACTAGTAGACACCTAATAACTACTCCATGAGTCACCACTATAATCCGACTCTCGGGATCTTGGTCATATTTTTCTTGGCAAAATGAATAGATTCTATTTGTGGCGCTCTCTAGTGATTCGCTATTGGGAATTTGACTCAGCTCAGGATCTGACTCCCAAATCTGGAGTTGACCTGGATATCGAGATTCGATTTGATCAGCAGTTAAACCTTCCCAATCGCCAAAACTAATTTCATTAAGCTGAGGATCAACAATTGGTTCACCTATAAATAAGTTGTGACTTATGGCTTGAGCCGTTTGGATGGCTCGTGTTTGTGAGCTGGAGTATACGGCATTGACTTGAGTTAGAGTTTGGGCCAAGTGTCTGGCTAATTTATCAACTTGTTTGATGCCTGCTGAAGTAAGAGGACTGTCCTGGGTACCTGAATACAAAAGCTTAACATTGGCATCTGATTCTGCATGCCGAACAAGAATTATTTCCATAACAAAAGATCGCCTTAAGATTGTACAAGGATAAATGTCATTACTCAACTTTTTTATCTATCTCATAAACCATAATCATTCCTAGCAAAATGACTTGGGCGATGTAGTAAAGCCAATATAAATAAACAATGATGGTGCCTGCAGTTCCAAAAAGTTCGGGAAATTTATACAAATGTATAAGCGAGTCAATTAAAATTCTAGCAAAAATTAAAAGTAAACTGGTGTATAAGCTACCGATTAAACTAGATTTAAAGGCAATTGGTTTGGGAAATACCGTTAGATATAACCATGTTAAACAAAACCAAAGGAGAATGATTCCACTGATAAGTTTGGTGAATATAATGATTAATTGAGAGACACCTGCTGGTAATAATATGTAGTTAAACCAAACTAGTATGGCATCTATATTTAATAAAGTTAGGAATAATCCAAGTAAAATCACGATTAAAAATGCATGGATTTGTTTGGTGAAAGTTGGTTTGGAAAAAGTAGTATGAGTAACCTGTAGAAAGGACAATTGTAAATTGCGGGTCCAAGAAAATACCGAGTAGATTATTATCGCCAAACTAAGCAAACCGATACCTTGGTTTTCAATTAAATTGTAGGCGGTGGTCACGGCAAGCTCTACAGTCTGGAAAGCAACAGGATCAATGGTATGGCGGAGCGAAGTAGCTAGTTGCGAGGTGATTTCATCTGGACCAAGAATTTGACTGATAATAATGAGCGAAAGTACAAATAAAGAAACTAATGCAAATAAAGAGTAGTATGCAATACTAGCTGCTATAAATGAACCTTGTCTGTGGCGATAAATTTGGATTGATTTGGTGATTATTTTGAACATTATTTAGCCAATTGAAATATATAGCGAATGATTTTTTCCCAAAGGGGAGTCTGCTGTTTGAATTTGGATCGGGGTGATGCCCAACAGGTGAGAATTATTTTTTGATTTTGGTCAATTTTGACAATTACTTCAATTAATTTAGTTGTGGTCACTTGACGGTATTTGATGGACCGAGAGGCGGTTCCCTGAGTTGAAGTAGTGGGGTTGTTGATAGCAGAAAACACCTCTGATTGGGTCAAGTTGCGATCTTTGAGGCGAGTCAAGGCATGTTTGGTCCAGACGTAATCTCCATATTTAGGGTTAGCCATAACAAGTTTAATTATGACAGTAAATGCAAATTTTGGTTAATTAGAAGAAGGAGTTGCCTCAACAGCTGAATCAGAAGAAGGTGTAATTGGCAAAGTATCAGGATTAATTTGGTTCATAGCTTGCTTAATCCCATCCTGTAAAGATTGAAGTCGGGTTTGGTTGTTATTAGATGGGAGCAGTTTGCCGTTGATAAAGAAACTTGGAGTATAGCTGACACCAATTTGCATTGCTGTATCTGAGTCGTTTTTTACGATATTAGCAATTTCATCACTTTTGCGATCTTGGTCAAATTGATCCATGTTTAGATCAATACTAATAGCTATCTCTCGAAGTAAAGCATCACCCTCTTTTTCGAGTCTATCTTGGTTAGCAAAAATCCCATCGAGCATCTGATTAAATTTGCCTTGTTTACCGGCGGCTTCGACTGCACGTGAGGCGGGAATTGATTGATTGTGGATAGGAAGAGGAAAGTGTCGATAAACTAGCTTTACAAGCCCTTGATATTGATCAAGTATAGATGTGGCATCTTGGGCTGCGTCTTTGCACGCTGGGCATTGAGGATCAGAAAATTCGACAATCGTGATAGGTGCTTGCTGGGAACCTCTGGTGTTATATGTTCGATCACTAATTAAAACTTCTGGGGCAATCGACTGATCAGGGCTAACACGTGGAGTCTGAGATGTGGCCCAGACAACTGCTCCGACTAAAATCCCTATGGTTACAATTATTGTGATTACAATAAATTTCTTATCCGCGTCCATGTTGAGCAATTTTAGGAGATTATATTGTATTTGGATAGAGTTAATTTATAATGTAAATTATGATTGTAGGAATTATCTTGATTTTGATTGGTGGATTATTGTTATTAGAGAAATTAGGTTTACTACAAAATACGTTTGAGTATCTATGGCCAATCTTAATGATGATCATCGGATTGTTCTTGGTATGGAGATCCCGAAAATCTAAGTAAGTATAGTTTGAAGAAAAAAAGAATAAATTTAGAAAGGTTTGTTGTCGTGCCACAGAGTGCCTGCATAAACTGCTTTGTCTCCTAGTGATTCCTCGATACGGAGAAGCTGATTGTATTTGGCAATTCTATCTGTACGGCTGGCTGAGCCGGTTTTGATCTGACCTGTCCCAAGACCTACCACTAAGTCAGAAATGAAAGTGTCTTCAGTTTCACCAGAACGGTGTGAAACCATTGCATTCATGTGGTTGGTCTGAGCAAGTTTGATAGCGTTGATGGCTTCGGTGAGTGTCCCAATTTGGTTAACTTTGACTAGTATGGCAGTAGTAGCCTGAGTGTCAATTGCTTTTTGGAGACGTTCCACATTAGTAACAAGAAAATCATCCCCAACGGTTTGGGCGTTGTTTTTGATTTTTTCGGTTAACAAAGTCCAGCCTTCCCATGCATCTTGATCTAGACCATCTTCTAATGACACAATCGGAAATTGATTTATGAGGTCTACCCAGTATTCGATCATTTGGTCTTGTGTTAGTTGTCTGTTTTCGCGTGCGAGGTTGTATGTCATTGAATCTGATGAATAAAGTTCCGATACAGCGGGGTCAAGAGCTATAGCAATTTGGCTACCTGGCTGATATCCTGCTGACTGAATCGCTTGCATGAGAAATTCTAAAGGCTCATCATTACGAGAAAATGCAGGAGCAAAACCACCCTCGTCTCCAACAAGTGTTGGTAGGCCTGCATCATGAAGAATTTTCTTAAGGTGATGGAAAACTGTAACTCCTGCTTGGAGCCCTAAAGAAAAAGTTGGGAAGCCATGAGGCACAATCATAAATTCTTGGAAGTCCACTCCCCCGATAGCATGTTTGCCACCGTTGATTACATTCATGAAAGGAACTGGCAAAATATATTTGCCTTGATTGGCAAAAGATTGGGCTGGAGAATTAGGATCGATGAAATAATTGAGGTATTGGAATAAAGCTAGGTTTTGCAATTGGGCGGCACCTCTGGCGGTAGCAAGAGAAACAGCTAGGATAGCGTTAGCTCCCAGTGATGATTTGTTGGCAGTGGCGTCTAAATCTATCATCAATTGGTCAATCAAGCCCTGATTTTCTACTTCTTGTCCAATTAAAACGGGTGAAATTTTTTGGTTAACATTATCAACGGCTTTAAGTACACCTTTACCAAGAAAGATGGATTTATCTTCGTCGCGCAGTTCCCAAGCTTCGTGGATACCAGTTGAAGCTCCACTAGGAACCGCAGCTCTGCCCATGATGCCATTCTCGAGGATGACATCTGCTTCAACTGTAGGCAGACCACGTGAGTCGAGAATTTGGCGGGCATGAACTGATTGAATTTTCATAGTTTATTTTTTGCGTTTATTAAGACGATGTTTATTTTTGGAGATATTTACTTCATTACGAGCAATATCATGAGAAATACTGACCAACCTGTCTGGTGTAACAATAATTCCTGTGACGCCCCATTTGATTATTTTTTGGACTATATCAGGGTCATAAATAACTGTATCACCTTGAATATAACAGTCAAGTCGTAAGTTATTTACAGTACTAGTAACTAACTGTTCAATGATTCCCAAAATATGGGGATCGTGAATATCCCCTCGATCAGAGTCTCCACTTAAGGCAGAAATTAATCGGTCTATATTAATAACAATTCCGTCTAAACCATCTGAGGCGAATTCAGATAAATGCCAAACAACTGAGGGCGCAGTAACGTGTAAGTAAAATTTGAAACTGGCTGAGCGTTTGAGTCCGTAGTAGTAAAGTTGCTTTTTAGTAGTTTTGAACTGCTCGAGAGTTGCAAGTGGCGGGATGACTAAATGTAAATTGGAAACGTGCTTACGGGCCGCCCTAATGGCATATAGCTCCGCATCTACATATTCATTGGAAAAGATTGTCGGTTCAATTAATAACGGACTTTCTTGCATTAGAGATTGGGTCACAAGAAGCTCTGATAATCTTGAAGATATATTCTTGATATTATTTGAACGGGCTTGAGAATCTGTTAATCCCATTAGAGATGACCAAACAGAAGATAGAGGCATATAAATACCTGAGGAGTCAGGTTCTAGGACAAGGTTATTGGCTTGGAGGAGGATCTGAGCTTTGGTTTTGGCGATTTGGGTTGTATCTGGCAAATCGTATTGGGGAAGAGTTAGAGTTCCTAAGTGTCCATCGATAACGACCGTTTGACCTTCAATAAGATATGTAAAAGAATTAAAATCGGAAACTGAGATCATAGGAATACGATGATAACGTGCAAAAATTGCAATTTCTTGGTTGTAATGAGTATCTTGGGTAATCAGTCCTCGAGGCAGGTTGGTAATCTGAGAAGGGGTGATGGAATGGGCTGCGACAATGGATTGCTCAAGGGATGAATCAACTTGTGAATTGGCAGATAAATAATGTAACGGTCCACTAACAGCACCTTGGCTTAACGACAAGCCTCGGGCAAGGGGTTTAGTGACTTTTTTTTTATCATATAATTGCTCTAAGGCTAGCATGTCATGGAAATTGGCTTGCTCAAGACTTTGGATGGAAATGTTATCAGGTGACGCAACGAAGTGTAGGAAGTTAAACTCATGAGCATATTTGTTTACATTTGTAACAAGATTGATTAATTCTTTTTCGAAATCGGGAGAAAGAGGATCTTGATCAGGTGATTGTTTTGTGACTAGACGCGAACCTTGTACTTGAGAAAAATATTGTGATTCACGATATTCCCGGGAGATAACTTGGTGAGTTTCTAAGTTGACAAGGAGATTATCAGCTGAGGCGATTTCGGTGGGGTGCCAGAATCCACGATTAATCCAGACTTTGGCGTGACGGGTGCCTGTGGCACTTTGTTGGTATAACGCAATACCAGAATACTTAAGATCAGGAACAAGTTGAACCAAGATTGATGCTCCTGCATGGATGTCCCATAATCGATAAAGCGAATCAATTAAAGTAGATTCACTATCTGCTAGATCATAAGTCGGAATTGATAAATCGTGAGCTTGGTTAAGGCTGGTTAATAATAATGACTGATTAAGCTGAGGAGAGATCTGACTATATGATTGGATGATTTGGGTGATGCGATCATCAGATAATTGATTTGCTTCTTGATAATAATATGCAAATTGAGGTGGAATAACAAAACCCGTAAGAACAGGCAGTTGCAGATGCATAAGTCTGTTAAGGCTAACGGCAGATTGGCCAACTAGAGCGATGTGGTTTTGAGTAAGTTTAGAAATAGGCAGTGTTGTGTTTGAATTCATGAGTATTGAATCTCCTTATTTAATAGTAGATTAGGAAGCTCAGCGGTGCAAGGGCGATTAGGGCAATTAAGAAATATTCAATGGCAACTCGTTTGAGGAAAACAGGACTTGAACTATAGTGATCAAATATTCCCCAAGCTGTGTATGCAAATGCAAAAATAGTTAGTAAGGAAAGCTTGGCGGTTGGAGTATGCGCAAAATTGATCATTACTGGAATAATGGTACAAAGTAGGAGTATGGAAAAGATGGTGGGTAGAAAATTTTTTTTCATTTGGTTAATAGATAGCCAATGGCTGAACAAGAAATGAGAAATGTCATGTGCGCCCAGTATTTTGCACTTATACGAGGGATTTTTTTGTGGTGTTTAAGCAAAATAATATCAAGAGTGAGAATCAGCATAAGGGCGCCAATAGAAATAAAAGCAATCATTTGGGTGGAAAAAAATGAAAGATTGTGACTACCTTCAATTTGATTGGAAAGACTACCTGCGAGTTTAAAGACTTCACTCTGGTCAACGGGATCCTGGCCAACAGTACTAATGCTACCTATTGGAGCGGGTGAGGCGAAAAACTGGACGATCAAGATAGTTGGTTTACCATCAATCTGTCCTTCTCCGATCGCAACTCCAATGTCCGTGTATTCTGGCTTGAGAATATTTGCTTTATGTCCTTCGGATGCCATCCAAGCAGCGACCAAGTTCTCTGATGTAGTGAAATCTCGGCCTAAATTTTCACCAGCAAACTGATATGAATAACCGCTATCGAGAATGAATTTCCAAGGCGCTCTTTGGGAAGGAGAGTAATGATTCCAGTAGTTAAACTCAAACATATCATTGAGTTTGAGTTGCGCAGCTTGAGACAGTTCTTGATTCATAGTTAGCGGAGCAAGTCCGATTGAAATTCGCTCTTGATTGGTGAGTTCGATAATCTTAATTGGAGTTAAGTCAGTACTTGCTCCTAAAACCTGTGTGGGGGATGGGCGAAAAATAAAGGATATAAATTGAAGTGCTATGACAGAAACCAATATTAAGGTCAAACTGAAATTGTGAAGAAGTTTTGCCTTGTAGTTGTTGGCTCGATTTGGTACAAATAAATTGGCTAGTTTTAATGGCATATATTAACTATAACTTAAGGTTAGCCTCCCGCCTATGTTTGATAAACTGCTTTTGACTCTAATGTTACTACTCTTGCCAGTGAGTGCTCTATTGACTCGTTATTATTTGCAAAAAAGTGCTAATCCTACTGTGACTATTGAGTCGCTGGAAAAAGTTGATACTATGCTAAGCCAACTACAGGAATCAATTAATAAAAAAGAAAGTTCTATCAAAGATCCTGAGCTTCTCGTGACGACTGTTTTCTATGCTACTGAGTCAGGAGTTTTGACAGTTTCTGGTGTAGCACCCAAGGGGAATCTGAGTGTGAGAGTTTCGACAATTGAAGTCGGAAGCAAAACAAATAAAAAAGATGCTAGCGAAAGTGCTGTTTTAGGAGAAGCAATTACTGAACGAGCAATTAATACCAGTCAGGATGGAGTATTTAGTTACGAATATGAAGTTGATAATAACAAACTTGATTCTGTTGAAATGAGATTCGAGCAGGGTCAGGCGAGTAAAACCGTAGTTTATAATTTTGGAAAGAAGACGTTTGAGCAGATATAGAATGTATTTCAAATAAAATGAAATTGTTTGTAGATTTTAAAAAACAATATGCAAGAAATCCGATATTGATAACTGTATTGTTGATGACCAGTTTGACTTCGATTGCACTATTATTTTGGCTTTATGGGAATCCAGTTATATATTTTATATTTGAGGGAGGAAAACTAGCAGTAAACAAATTATTATACCTAGTGAATTACCTAAAACTAATATTTGGGATTGGAATACTCTCAGTATATTGTTTGATTACTGGGCAAGATTGTTCAATCAATTAACGGCATAGAGCAATATTTGTAACAGATTAGTATGTTGGAGTGATGGTGTAAACGATATGTCCTGAGTATGTATCTGTAGGCTGGAGAACATTCACTTCCAGAGCGTAAACAACGTCTGCCGTGGTGCCTGAATCAACACCAGATGAATACATAACAGGTCGCGGTGTGGTACTGAGTGGTCCAAATTTGGCCGATCCGCTACTCCAACCACTGACCCTAGTGTCTGATGTCCCTGCTCCGATCCAGCCAGTATTTACATTGCTAACTGTTCCATTGGGGGTACTCCAGGTAACAGGTGTAGTCCAACTAGCACCAAGTGCCGCAAATGGATCGATGAAATTAGAAGGATCTAAACCCTGAATTACAGAAGTACTTAACATATTGAGGAGGACGGTATACCCGCTAACTGAGTTAGTGGAGACGGATAATCGCTGAGCTATGTATTTTGGGGTGCCAACTGATATTGAACCGAAGGGTAAAGATGTGATGGTACTAGATACAGAGGTGTTAATTCCATTAGCTAATGTGTTGGCCCCAATGGCTGAAATGGAGAAAGTAAGCGATGGGTCTTCCCAAGATCCAAATGTGCTATCTGATTGAAATCTGCCTGATTGATCACTTCCCCAGTATGCAATATTAGGAGCAAGGGAAAAATTAGACAGTCCCGTCAAACTGGCCCTAGTTGGGCCATCAATTTTGAGGCGCAAGGTGCCTGATGCTGAAGTGTAGTCTAATTCGATGAAATAAGATTGATTAGCCAAAATTGCTCCCGAAGCATCATAAGTGGTTGTAGAAACACTACCGTTACGAACGGTTCGTAAAGTTATGGTGTTGGCACTACTCCAATATAGTTGGATCGTGTCATTAGCAGATCTGTACCATTCTCCAATGTAAACATTAGTACTACTGTCAGATTGAAATGAAAGAGCAGAAGCTGCTGAATGTCTGGGTGTGTATTTAAATTTTATATTACCAGCGGAAACTCCAAGTTGAGTTATCGGTTGGGTTACCGTATCCATACCATCGATTCGAATGCCTGAGGTTTCGGTAGAACTGGAGAGGGAAGCTGGAGTAACAGTAAGAGAGACATTGGTAAGGGGGATGAAATATAGATCATCAAGGTAGAAAGTTTGGCTATTGTTACTTAAATACTGGGCAGAGACAGAGCTACTGGACGCTCTTACAACTCCGTGCAAGGGCTCCCAGTTATTAGTGCTTGAGGTAGTCAAAATCTGGGTTCCATCTTGAAGAGACTGATTAAGATCTACGCTATCGGTTACAGGATAGACATACCCTCCTAACGCGTAGAAATTGTCTGCAGTAGTAGTTATAGATCTGGTAACTCCCTCATCAAGTGCGTCGGTAATTACTTCCCAACTATTACTGCCACTTCGAGATTGGGTAGTGGATTGAGATGAGCTAGTGGGAGTACCGACACTTGAAGGGGGTGTGCCACCTTCATAGGATGGGTCATTGTAGGAATTAGTTAAAAGCTCTACTGAGTGCCAGCTGCAAGTTCCACTTGAGGCAGTATTTAGTAAATTTACTCGCAAGGTTTTGGATCCTGACCCCGTGATCTGGCCTGTAACTATTAATGCTGAAGGAGAAGTTCGACTAGTATTATTACTGCCGTCTATGTATCCAATGGAAAGGGATGAAGTTTGGTCGTATAGTTGTAGTCTCGGAATGCAGTTAGCATCAGCGTGAACTATGGCTCGAGCGAGAAAATCGTCGCCTCCGTTAACTGTTACATCTTGATAGTAACCTTCATTGGAAGCACTTGAAGTCCAGTAATAGCCTGATGCAAAAAGCTGATTTGGAGCACTCAACGAACCGTTGGCAGATGGCGTACCGATTTGGCTCCAATTAGTCCAAGCTGTAGCGTTGGTGAGGAACCCATTTGATAATAAATTATTTGCATGAGGATAAGTCCAAGCGTATCCTGTGCCACTAGACAATGAACCAACGTTTCCGTCTAAAGGTATTGCCATTACTACGTCAAAGGAACCTGTCACATTTGTTGGGTCACGACCACTACCGCCATTGTAAATTAAATTGATTTCATCACCGTTACCAATATTTATCCCGTTATTCCCATCGTATAAAACTCGACGATAAATAGTAAATCCTTCGATCAACCCAGAGATAGCTTCATCAGCACCATCGCTGCCTAAATAGAAACTAGTTGACGGCTGAGTGCTAGTTGGTTGGGTTGTAATACCACAACTATGAGAATCATTAATTGATAAACATGAATAGTTACTGCCGTTGATAAAATTATTAGTATCGTATCTGAGAACTATTGAATAAGAAGAGCCTGCACTAATAACTGAATCAATGGTCATTGACTGACCTCCCACTGTGATTGAATATCTATCGTTAGCATAGTCGTAACCTAAGTTATAGTTCGAGTCTGCGTACCAAAGATAATTAATACCCGATGATAAATTGTTGGAACTATACTCCGGCGTCCAGAACAAAACGATTGATCCTTGGGATGAGTCAAATGTTTGATAGAAACTTCCTCCGATTTGGGAGCCGCGACCATAAGCTATAGAGTCATCGGTTAATGTGTCTTGGTTGCTGGGTTCACCTTGGAGAAATACTCCAACAGCGAATGGACCTTGGCTGATTCTTTTGGCAATTGATGGAGTGAAAGTAAGGTCGCTAGGATTGATGGTTAATGAAGAAGCATGAATTGTTGACGTGAAGGAAATATTAAGAATGAAAAATACAATTAAAATCAGAATTTTGTGGGGATTTGCCATATTAAATCTCAGGAGTGAGATGATTCCATATTACCAGTTTTTGAGTCTATTAAGCTATCTTTGAATGAAGAAATTAGTATGTAGCAGTGGCGGTATACACCAGTGTTCCACTATACACATCGGCAGGCTGGTAAACATTCACTTCGATTGCATAGTTTATGTAGACAGGATTGATGCCATTATCCGGTCCATTACTAAGCATGACTGTATTATTGGTTAATTCAACTGGTCCGAATTCCGTAGGGTCAAACTGAGAAACATCGCTATCTGAAGTATAAGCACCGATCCAACCTGTATCAGTATTTGGTACAGAACCAGTTGGTTCGGTCCAAGCTTTAGGGGTTGACCATGTAGTTCCTGGAGAAGCATATGGGTCAATGTTGTTAGATGTATAAGAACCTGTCATTTGACTGACCATCCGCATACTGACGGTATAACCTGAGTTGGAGTTGGTGGTAACGTTGAGTCTGTGGGCTGAATATTTGGGAGTTCCAGCGGTAAGATTGCCAAAAGGCAAGGTACTAATGGTAGAAGCAACGTTCGTGGTGACACCTCCAACGACAGTATTAATTCCAACAGGAGAAATAACAAAAGTGAATGATGGATCTACCGTAGCACTTACAGTTACAGCTTGAACGACTGTATACATGACTGTAGTTTCATCAACTACTGCCGTATCCCAAGCACCTGTGGCTGTTGCAGATTGAATCTGGACAAAACAACTATCAGATGAAGTCTCAACATCGCAGTCTGCAATACCGCTATTGGTAATGGACTGGAGCGGAATCGTAACTACAGAATTTACCAAATTCTGACCACCATTCGTATGTTGAAGGGTTATCAATCCTGATGGAGCATTTGAGGTGTTGATGGTCCAACCTGCGTCTAAATTAACAAGAGTTCCAATGCTAGTACTATTTAGAACTAATCCCGTCGGTTTGGCACTGCCAGAAGGCAAAGTGGAGAACTGAAAACGAATTTCGTTGATAGTAGCACTTGAAGGAACAGTAAATTGAAACGTATGGGTACTACTGACACCCGCACGAGGGTCAGAAATGAAATCTTTGGCACTTGAAAAAGTACCTGCCTCTACATTTTTGGCTAAGAAAAAAGGTAGGAAAGAAAATATAGCGATAAATAAAACAATGCGAGGCAGATGTAAACGCATATACCTATTAACCTTATGACATAAAAGCCATACCTGTCAATGGAAATGAGGAGGGAAAAATGTTGTATTTACTAAACAGTTGGAGGAGCTGAATTGTTTTGTAGACTTGCTTGATATTTGGGATATTTTTTTTGGAAATCTTGGATGAATTGATCGACTAATGGATCTAGGTCTTCGACTTTTTTACCTTCGAGCGCCATATGTTTGAAATTGTCATATCCGCCTTGGCGATAAAACTCAATTAATTCCTTTTTGAAATCGCTCATAATCTCAAGCTCTAGCGAATCAATTCGACCGGATGTAACTAAGATTAACAGAAGTATTTGTTCATCAGTAAATAAATTAAGCCCCGTAACTTGAGCAAACATTTCCAAAACTCGTTTACCTCGACGAATATCGCGAAGTGTGTCTTCGGAAACTTCAGTATTAATAGTTTCAAATGACTTAACCTCGTTATAACGCGCCATTTGACGACCACTAACTTCACCTAATTTACGCAGGATAGGGATCTGCACAGCTCCACCGATACGAGAAACTGACAGTCCTGAATTAACCGCTGGCATGATACCCTCATTCATCATGCCAGCATCGAGGAAAATGTGGCCATCAGTAATGGACATCAAATTAGTAATAATATATTCAGAGACATCACCACCGATGGTTTGAGCCACAGGCAAAGCGGTCATGGAACCACCACCAAGTCGAGAATGGAGTTTGGAGGCTCGCTCGAGTAGGCGTGAATGAAGGAAGAAAATATCTCCAGGATAAGCATCTCGCCCTGGGGATCTCTTGAGTAGCAACGAAACTTGGCGGTAGGCTTTGGCTTGCTTGGAAAGGTCGTCGTAAACTATCAAGACGTGCTTGCCCCTGTACATAAAGAATTCAGCAATGGCAGCTCCTGCATAGGGGGACAGATACTGCATAGTAGGCGGATCATCAGAGAAAGACATGACAACAGCCGTATGCTCTAATGCGCCCCTTTTTTTGAGAAGATTGACAACTTCCTTGGCCTTGGCAGTTTGCATCCCGACGCCAACATAAACACAAAGCACACCCCTGCCAATTTGGTTGCAAATGGCATCAACTACAACTCGAGTTTTACCTGTCTTACGATCTCCAATCACTAATTCACGCTGACCTTTACCGACAGGAATAGTAGCATCAATAACCATCAAACCCGTATTCATGGGATCTTTGATTGGCTCACGCATCATAATGGAAGGACCCGCAAACTCAAGGGGGCGCATTTCCTCCGGCTCGATTTCTCCCAGCCCATCGATGGGAACACCCATGGGGTCAACCACTCTACCCAACGAGTTTGAACCCGTCGGGACGAGGATCTTGTTGCCAGTAGAAACAGCTTGGTCCCCACGTTTGACTTGAGTGTAGTCACCTAAAACCACTGTCTCTACTAAGCCTTTGTCAATTCCCAAAACTAGCGACGGGACAAGTCCGCCCTCGGTTTTGATATTGATCACTTCTTCTATCTTTGCATCATCGATACCACTAATTTTGACCACAGCATCACCTACATACTGGACCTGACCAATTTGGGAGATTGTTTCTCCTTTGGAATTTTGGGGGAAAGTAAAGTCTAAGACATCACTAAATTCAAACTCATCATCCACCTCTTGAGGGGGAGGAACTAAATCAATATCAACACCTTTGATGGATGAATTGGAGTTGTTGAGAAATTCTTCTAGTTTGCGTAGTTGTTTGGCCATGATTGGGGAAAATTAATTAGATTCTTGAGTAAGCAAATCATTAGTAGAGATAAGACTATCAATCCATTTTTTTTGGAATCTCTCAAGCTTGGCTTTGAGACTGTAATCAAAAACATAATTACCAACCCGAACTTGAGCTCCGCCAAGAATGGCGGGATTTACTACATGGCTGATGACGGCATGTTTCTTGAGGAGGGTGGCAAATAGTTTACCAATTTTGCGAAGTTCATCGTCTTCAAGGTCAATCGAGGTACTAATATAAACTATTTCAATATTGTCTGCTTCAAGTTGGAAACTTTTAACGAAGGTGTCAAAATGATCAAATTTATGTGAATCGAACAACCAGAATTGATAGGCTTCAAACATTGAAGTGAAGAATTGATTAACTTGAGGCAAGTTGATTTTGGCAATTAATCTGATAAGTTCGCGGGATTTTTGGGCATCGTTAAGGTTGTCATCAGTAACAACATCGTACATACGTTGCTTGAATTGGTGGTTAGCGCTTAATGATTCAAGTAAAAGTGATACCCGCTTGAGATCGCGACTAGTATACAAACTATTAATCAAACTTTGAGCTGCCAGTTGGACTTGGTTCATAGAAGATTACATTTTGATTTTTTGGGATTTGACCTCGTCAAGCGATTTGTAAATCAGGTCAACATGATCCTGACGTGTGAGTGTCGTGCCCATGACTTTTTCGGTGACATTGATAACTAATTTGACTAAATCTGATTCAACTTCATGCAGTCGTTCTTTGCGATAATCGTCCAAGTCATGAGTTGCGTGCATGCGGATAGCCTCGGCTTCATCTCTAGACTTTTTGATAATAAGTTCAGCTTCGGCACGAGCGTCTTCGATGGTTTTTTGGTATTGGACTGCGATTTCTTTGTCCATCTCAACAGCCACTTGTTGCATGATGCTCATGGCTGCCATGACTTTGGAGATTTTCTGGTGCTGACGTTTGTGGACACTTTGTTTGTGGAGATCTAGCTGAAGTTTGGATTGTTGGAGGAATTTCTCCAGTTCTTGCTCATGAATCCGAGTTCGACGCCAAAAGAAAACTACGAGAAGCAAAATGTAAACGGCGGTGATTGCAGTATATATCAACCAAATATCATCCATAGGCAGGAAATAGCAGACTTAATTAGTCTACCCTATTAATTATCTTACAATAAATACAGCCGCCGCAACCGCCATCCCTGCAGCAGTTACAAATGCAAAAATACTGGCGTACAAATTAAGTTGCAATTTGCCCTTGGCATAGGGATTACGACCAATGGCTTCAAGCCCTCGACTGGCCATAATACCACCGCCAACACTGGCACCTAAAATACCAAACCCTGCGGCAAGACCTGCGCCAATGTAACGCAAGACGGAGAACCTATCCAGTCCTTGGGTTTTGAATAATTGCGATATCAATGCAGCAGAGTCCGAAGCCCCTTTGACTCCACCTGCACCTGATCCACCACCTCCGTTGGGATTGATATCTTTGAGTTTGGGATCGCCTTGAACTTCGAAGATGTTACTAACCCCTACCATTCCATCACCTGCCACGCTGATGACAACTTCTGGATCGGCGAGTGAAATTATCCCTTGGACATACCACAAGCCTTCTGCCGAAGGGCTAGCAACAGCAGGATTAAGTGTCCCAGTTGTGTCGCTTAATGCAATTGGTCCAGTGTAATCGGTAACTTGCTCATTTAGCGAATTCTTAGCCGCGATTGAAATCAGGAAAGGCTGACCTACTGTTTGAGGGCTTTGGATGTCTTCAATTACTAGCCGGCGGTTTAATCCTGTGCCAACGCTACCAACAATTCGAGCGGTTTTGGCGACACTACCTTGATTGGCGGTTATAGTCACCGTGCCAATGCCATTATCGGACGCGGTAAGAAGCACAGTGTTCCCTGCAGCTTGACTCAAGACTCCCAAATCACCTGTGACTTCGAATTGGTAATTAACACCTGTAACAGGGTTCCCATAGATATCAACTCCTTGGGCTGTAATGGGAATAGTTGCACCACGCAAGGCTGCAATTATTTCTGGGTCAATATTGACTGAATTAAGTACGCCTGCTGCGGGAGTGGGGCTGATGGCTAAGGTTGGAGTAGGGGTAGGGGTTGGTGGAATGGGAGTGGGGGTATTGGTGGGAGCAAGAGTTGGGGTCGGTGTAGGAGTACCTGCCCATGAACCAACGCCACCTGTTTCAATAACTGTAACTGAAGCAGTTGAGCCGACACTACCCGACTGGACTCTGACGGTGTTAAGGAAAGTATTGGCAGTTGTGCCTGCAAAGAAAATCCCAGTTGAGTCTATAGTGCCTCCTCCATTAACGACGCTCCAAGTTGGTGAGGGAACCGTGACTTCGTTGTAATACATATCATAACCAACTACGCTAAAGGGGAAATAATTAGCAATCGGAACAGTAGCCCATATGGGAAGAATGGAAAGTGAAACCAAACTTGCAGGGATAGCTGTTTCGTAGAAAGTAGCAGCATTCGTAATCCCGCTGGCAAGTGTAGCCGTGACAATATAAGAACCTTTCTTGCGACCCAGAGTCAGACTGGTTGAAGCATATCCCGAGATATTGGAATTACTTGCAAGTAGATTAAGCTGTTGAGTGCTAGCTCCTGGTGGATAGCTAGTAATAGCCCAGTTAACCCCGACGTTATTGAGAGGATTGCCGTATGGATCAACAACTCTAACGGTAAGTGGTGTGGTGAGAGTCGTGTTTACTAATGCGTTTTGGTTATTGCCTGCTGTGATAGTCAGGAATTTGATGCGACTATCAGCTTGGACGGTAAATGGAGTTGATGTGGCAACTACTGATCCCGAAGATACGACTATTTGTGTATTGGTCGTGGCTTGGGGAATGTAAACAGTGCCTCGCCAAATACCTGATTGAAAACTGCCAGAATTGCTAGGGACAATTGTACTGGTGTTGTCCCAAATTGAAACATTGCCTGTAAAATTAACTTCAATTTGATTGCTGGCATCACGTGCATAGATGGTTAGGTAGAAAGGTACGCCTGCAATTTTGGTACCTGAAGTAAAATCATCAAAGGTAAAGTGATCTAGCGCCGCAAAGGTGGAGGAAGTGAAATGCAAAAAGAAAAACCCTAAAGATCCAAGAAAAAGAAAAATATTGAAGATATATTTGGTTACTGGTATTAAGACACCCTTTTTGTCTATCATGATAATACAACTGTACACTAATTAGAGCGTATCCAACAGTATTTTAATATGAATGACACTGCCCAGATAGTCAATCGATTTGTAGACGATAATCACAAAATCGATAAGGAAAAATTACGTTTATTTGTGAATCAAAAACTCAGCTCTCAACTAGCTTGGGTAACATATTGGCTACATGGAACTGCCCATTTGCATAATTGGAATCGGCTGGCTGATTTTATCGCTAGCCATGATCGGGATCCCAAAAGCCAAAATTGGCAAAAAGGCTTGGATCAAATCATGGGACTGCCTGCGACCATCCGTGGGTGGAATAGTGATCACTGCGAGAGCATCGAACGCCTTGAGTTTTCGATAGCATCCAAAGCTGCAGAATTAGCAACAGGCGATGATAATCAAGATTACTATACGGCTCTAACTATCAGGCATGATCAGCTGCTTGCATGCACCCAAGTGATGGATACAGCGATTGAAAACTTGGGACAATTAGTCAAATTAGATAACATGGAAGAAATGATCCAGAGCGAGCCATTTGGGTGGTTCATGAATAAAGACATTGATACATATATTTACGAAAGCGCTCGGGAAGTCTACGAATTGAGAAATAAATTAACGGAAAATTAAGCAGAAAAATTAAACTAAGAATAGAAATTCTAGTATGGGAGATATACTAATCTAAAATGTAATTAGGGAAAGCAAATTGAATTGGACTTTGGTTTTTGAGAAATTTGGATTTAGTAAGTAAAAGTTTTCTTCCAACAAAAAAGCACGCTATCGAGCGTGCTTTTTGTGGTTAATCACAACTTATACTAGTAAGTTGGAGTAGCCGTGTACACGAGTGTACCTGTATAGACGTCAGCTGGCTGATAAACGTTAGCTTCGATTGCGTAAGCAACGTGAACACCAGTAATACCATTATCTGAGGTAGTAGATCTCATGACGTTATTATTCGTATTATTAACAGGACCAAAGGTCGCTGGAGTTACGAATTGAGTTAAATCGGCATCTGTTGAGAGAGCACCGATCCAACCTGTATCAGTATTTGGTACAGAACCAGTTGGTTCGGTCCAAGCAGTTGGGGTCGCCCAAGTGGTGCTTGGAGCTGCGTATGGATCAATGTTGTTACTTGCATATGTTCCAGTCATTGGTGTTTCCATGCGCATAGTCACGGTATAGCCCGAATTGGCGTTAGTGGTGACATTAAGTCTGTGTGCGGCATACTTTGGAGTGCCAGCAGTCAAATTACCAAAAGGCAATGTGGTGACTGTTGAAGCAACTGTTGTTGTGACTCCTCCAATTGCAGTACTGGCTCCGACGGGACTAATCACAAAGGTGAATGTCGGGTCGACAGTCGCACTGACAGTAACGGCTTGAATTACAGTGTATGTGGTAGTGGTTGCATCTACGACAGATGTGTCCCATGCTCCAACAGCAGTAGATGTTTGAATACGCACGAAACAAGTATCAGAAGATGCTGTTCCGGCGTCACAGTCTGTAATACCGCTGTTGGTAATCGTCTGGAAAGGAATAGTAACGATTGCACCGTTAAGATCCTGACCGGCACCAGTGTGTTGGACACTAAGTAATCCTGATGGGGCATTTGTTGTGTTGAGAGTCCAGGCACCGTCCATATTTGATAAAGCTCCTAAGGTAGCATTTTCTAAATTCAAACCAGTTGGTTTGGAATTACCAGTTGCGGTTGTTGCAAATTGAAAACGGATTGATTTCAATGTACCAGCAGAAGGAACTGTAAACTGAAAAGTATGAGTACTAGAAGTACCTACACGAGGATCTGAAAGTGTGTCTTTGGCACCAGCAAGATATGCAGCGTCGACAGGTCGAACTGCAAAAAACAATCCTAGTGTGAAAACATGTACGATCAGTCCGAGTGATAGGACTAAACTTAGAAATTTGCGAGCAGTTTGCATGTTTTCACCTCCCTTCGGGATATGAGGAACTTTTATAAATAATTCCTCACCTAGAATTCATAGTAAGGATACTTTTGCATAGATGTCAAGCATCAACTAAATCATTTTTGCTTTGTATCGGTATCTTCATCAAATCCTACTATGACGGTAACTTGATTTTGTGAGGCTCGGATGATCCCGCCATCAATAGGGATTTTTTCAATATCTCCTTGGGCATAAATCTCAATATCCCCTTTGGCAAGTTGAGTGTAGAAGGGAGTGTGGTCCGGCAGGATGGCAATCTCGCCTTGAGGGCCTGGCGCCATCACTCGCTCAACCTCACCTTCAAAGACTGTATCGTCAGGCGTAGTAATTACAAGTTGGAGGGAAGAAGCCATATTAATAATTGTTTATTTAGCAGTAGCTTTTTTCTCAGCGTCTTCAACATTACCAATCATGTAGAAAGGATCATCCGTCAAGTCATCATACTTGCCAGAGAGAATAGCTTGGATACCTTTGACTGTGTCTTCACGTTTGATATAGACCCCTGGGACGTTGGTAAATTGCTCAGAGGTGTAGAAAGGTTGGGAGAAAAACTTGATAATTTTCTTGGCGCGCGAAACGGTAATTTTCTCAACTTCTGATAACTCTCCTTCTCCAAGGATCGCAATAATATTTTGGAGGGAACGGTAGCGCTCGAGGACTTTAAGTGTACTTTTAAGGGCTTTAGCATGCTCATTACCCAGAACCTCAGGATCAGCAGATGAACTAGAATTAAGTACGTCCATGGCAGGATAGATTTTTTGAGTAGCAATTTTACGATCAAGAACTACTACAGAGTCCAAATGTGCAAAAATTGCTTGGACAGCAGGATCAGAAAAATCATCAGCAGGTACATAAACTGCCTGAACTGATGTAATTGAGCCTTTGGGTGTAGACACAATACGCTCTTGAATTTCGCCTAATTCTGATGCCATGGTTGACTGATAACCTGTTTCGGAAGGAATTCTTCCTAGAACAGTGGAAATTTCTGCACCTGCTTGGATGAATCGAAAAATGTTGTCAATAAAGAGCAGTACCTCTCTCCCCGTAGCATCGCGGATATACTCAGCTAGGGTGACTGCAGTTAGCGGAGTACGAAAACGCATGGCTGGGTATTCGTTCATTTGACCGAAAACTAGAGCTACGTTTTGGAGGACTTTGGTATCTTTAAGAGTCAACCAGAGATCAGTGCCTTCACGCGTGCGCTCGCCTACTCCTGCAAAAACAGATTTGGTGCCATGTTGCATGGTAGTGTTGTGAATAATTTCGGTAACCAGCTGAGTTTTACCTACGCCTGCCCCACCGAAGAAGCCAATTTTGCCTCCTTTAATAAATGGGGTGATGAAGTCAAGGGCCTTGATGCCTGTCTCAATAATGTCTGTACCCGGATTAACACTTTGGAAATCAGGACTTGCAGCGTGAATTGGCAGAGAACCTGTAGTAGCAATTGGGCCCAGGTCATCAATTGGGGTGCCAAAGACATTGATGGTTCTTCCAAACATTTCTTCACCGACAGGCACACGCAATGAATCGCCTGTGTCTTTGACCTGCAAGCCAACCATAAGTCCTGCGGTTGGCAACATAGATAAACATCTTACAGTGCTATTGGGAAGATGTTCGAAGACTTCTAGTTTGAGTTTTTCTTCATTTTGGACTTCGAGGGCGTTATAGATCTCTGGCAAACTTAGCGGGAAATGAACATCCACAACAGCCCCTCGCAATGCCACAATCCTACCGACTCCTGCCGTAGCTGACGTAGTGGGTGCGAGGGCATCGCTGGGTTCGATCTTGGTTTGGTCGAGTGTCTGAGAGAATTGTTGTTGAGGACCTTGGGTTTTGGATTTATTGCTCATATATTTATATTAAGCATACAAGAAAGATCATAAAATAAGATACTAATCGGCATCTGACCACAAAGCTCGACCTGCTTGAACTTCTTGAATTTTCTTATCAATTAATTTGCGACGTTCTTTGTTATATTGCAGTTGCAAATCTTTGAGCAGATCTTTGGCGTTATCTGTAGCTGTTTGCATGGCAATCATTTGTGAGGCATAGAGAGCGAGCTTAGATTCGAGAATTTGTTGACGGAAAAGAGCATAACGCAACTTGGCTGAAACATTATCGATTAATGTATCAATCGCTGGTTCAAAGATAAACTTGGTTTTGGCCTTAAGATCAGTTGATTGATCAACGGCATTTTCGGGAACTGTCAACTCCTCGAAAACAATTTCACGAACAATTGGATTGATATATTTGGAATAAACTAAATTGATTTTGTCATAACGAGGAAACATCCGAATTAGAGATTGAAGATGTTTGATTTCTAAAAATTCAGGGATGTTATAAGGAAAAAACTTGACTCCATATTTGCGAACTAGTCTACGAAAATATTCCTGACCTTTGGTACCAAGTACAAAGTAATCTGCTTCTTTGTTTTGGGGAACAATAGTGTCAAGCTTTTTGAAAATCTCATTATTGTATGAACCACACAAACCTTGATTTGAAGTTATTACAATAATGGCGTGTTTATTAGTCGACATTTTGTAATTGCGAATTACTTTTTGCATTTCTTGCTGAGTGGCTCGGCGTTGTTCAACACGAAGCTCACGCAAAATAGCAGTTGTTTCATCCACGAACCTACGACTCTTGAGCACGACCTTGCGCAAAGACGCCATGCGAGAAGCTGAAATTTGTTGTAAGCTGTTGGCAAAATCACCTACAGATTTAACGACGGTTTTTTGCTCTTTGATTTCATTGATCTTGGCCATTTGTATTTACAAGATACAGGATTGCAGACCCTGACTGCCAGATGGGTTGTAGAAATTGGTAGTTAGGAAGCTGATGATTGGCTATTGCATCTTCCTCAGTTCCACAATAAACGAGTGTAATCTGATGTGATGATAAGTATTGTATAGCTTGAGTAGAATTAAATTTTCCTGTGTAAAATGGATATAAATTATCAATTTCCCTCCCAGAATTGGGGCTTAAGTAAGGATGACCAACAACGACATGATGATCGGTGTATGCCGGGGTTAAATTGGAAGCTTGAACAGCACTAAGAACCACAGTTGGCGTTTGGGTTTGGAGAAATTGTAAATAGCTATCAAATCGATCTGAATAGAAAGATAGTGGACTGGGGTGGCGGATAATTTGCACAGGGATGGCGATCATTCCTATGATGGAAATTGCGATTAGAGCAAAATAGAAACGTCGCGGTAGATGGGCAAGAGAAGGAATCGCAAGCAAGGCAAACGGAATCCATAAGCCCCTGATCATAAGACGTTGATAATCAAAAGGTAAATAAATAATAGTGGCTTGAACGAAGAACCAGATAATAAGGAAATTAGAAGCTTTGCGTCTAATAGAAAGAAATACAAAAGGGATTAATAGAGCAAAAGATAATAGGAAATATCCAATGGGTGGCGAAGGATGAGGTGCTAGGATTAATCCTTGGGTACTGGGTGAATGATTTACTGGAAGCGCGATAAAGAAATAAACAAGGATCGAAATAATTGTAAATAAAACAAAGGGCTGCAATTGAAAATATGAGAACTTGTGCTGGATGATTAAAAACAATTGATAAGTTGCCATGATGGCAATCATGGGAATTATCATAAAGCCGTGAATTAGACTGGTGATAAAAAATCCCAAGCAGGATAGGAGAAGAAAGCGTTTGTGTGGAGTTGATACAAATCTGTAATATGCACAGATTGTGAGGAGGAAAGTAGCCAAGCTCAAGCCATCATGTGGGGTACGCCAAGCGCTGTATAATGTGACGTGGGGAATGGTGAAGTCTGGTAATTGCAGATGAAATAAATAGAAGAAAACCCAACCTAGCCCACTGCCTAAGGTGATGAGAATAAAAGATAATTTGGTAAATCGCGGATTAAAAATATTTACCGCCCAATAGCAAATTAATAACAGAATAAAAGAAGTAAAAATTCCTAACAGGTGAAACAATAACCATGGTGAAATAGGTAGCCATTGGAAAATAAAGCCAGACAAAGTATAAAACAAATATACTGGCAATCTTGCTTGGGATTGGAAGTCATATTGATTAAGATAAAGCAAATTCCCCGCCAATCCTTGGCGCAAAGCAGAGACATAAACGGGCAAATCAATACCGTCTAGCCATGATGCATGACCTGCGAAGTTAACACCTGTTGGCGTATTTAGATAAACGTAGAGATCTGGACCTCTGGCAATAAGATTAACGAGGAGAAAAATTAACCAGAAATACTTTGGTAATTTGATAAATTGAATCATGATTTATGATTGGAAATTCGGATTGCGAAGCAAAACAACAAATTTATCTTGGTAAATAATTGACCAACGTTCTACTTCAATTAAATTACGAGTTAGCGGATACTCGTGGTTGAGCAGTGCATAGTCAAAATTGTATGAATGAAATAATTGACGTGAGTTAGGCAAACTATAAATCATAGTCTGATAATCACGGAAAGGGACAAGGTTCTGTGTTTGCCAGAGAGTCATGCGGCCATCGATAAATACTGGCATTTGTGGATATTGATAGATCAGATGTCCCCCAAGACGATACGCATTGAATAGTTTGCCTACAATGTGGTTTTGATTAATGAAATCAATAGCTCCTTGTGAACAGTGAATTTCACTAGCACAATAGGTTTGCCAATTTTGATTTGTAATAGTTTCGAATCTATAAATCAAAATTAATACAGATATTGCTAATGAAGAAAAAATAACAGCCGTTGATTGGGAATATTTGGATGGAAATTGCTTAGCTAAATATCTAGAAATTATTGGGAGTGAAAAGATAACAACGTAGGGAATCATGCGACGGGAGGTTAATGCCAAGACACTTAGGAGTAGCATAACAATTAAGTCACTTAATCTCGATTTGCGATCTTGGTACAGAAGCCATGTAGAGAAAATTATTGAAATGTATAGCCCAAAGGTTCGCAATCCCCATGGCCAAGGTTGCCATTCAGTTACTCCTTGAAGTAGCGGATTACCGATGTAACTTAATATATCCAAGTGCAGTCGGTAGCCCCAAGGATTAACAAATGTAACTAACAAGCTAGCTAATACTATTACGAAAAAGTGTTGGTTAATTTTTTTATGTTTAATTGAATCCACGATGAAGTAAATTGCGACGACGCACAAACCAAACAAAAACTGACCATGGAGATTGGACCAGAGGAAGAAAATTAAAGGAAGGAGAAAGTGATATTTAGTTTGTTTTAAGTCTATAATTTTAATAATTAAAGCAAACATTAGTAAACTTATATAATGACTTTTCAGTCCCGTGGATAAAAGTGGCGATGCAAGATACCAACCAAATGGCAAGATTAATAAAGAATAAAGAGTGGGCTGAAGCATGATTGCAAAACTAATGCCAATCAATAGACCACCAAAAAATGAGACGGTTGGAAATTGTCCAATTTTATTAATTAAAGCGACGATAATATCGTACATCCATGAATGATTTATCCATTGGTAATCTGTCATGGTGTATGAAAAAACATTGGCTCTAAGAATTTGATAGTTGTTTAGGAAATACTCTCCGTATCGCAAATGCCAGCCTAAGTCTGCGTCTGATACAGGATAGAGAAAAAGAGCCGATGCCATGATTAGTATTACAATACGAAAGAGGAGAGTTCGTGAAATATGGATCATTGATTTATGCTAGCATTATGCGAATTGTTTGTATATTTTGAAGAAATTGAATTGTAGTTTCTACATTTAGCGGTATACTATGTGAACCTATGCAAAGGAAGTTGCGGATTGTTTTGAGTTCGGTTTATCACATTTCACAGTATTATGGTGGTAATGAGAATTACTTACATAACTTGGCATTAGGACTAGCTAAAGATGGTCATGAAGTAACTTATCTAACAGCATTTGCTAAATCTGAGATTAATAAGTATCCTTATGACCTTAAGATTGTGCCAGTTGGAACTCTGATGGGCAAACCACTCCCCTCGCTGGAATGGACCAATACAGTTGTTGGGATCAAGCCTGATGTTTTTCATGGGTCGGGTTCGGGACTGCCTATGGTGCTGAGCGCTGGAATTCTCAAGCACAATTACGAAATTCCCACTGTTTTGACTTTTCAAGCTCCGCTTCACCCTGACAACAAGCTTATGCAACTTGCGGGCAAGGGAGAAACCTTCGTGTCAGGCAGAGCTTTCGATGCAGTAATTGCAACTGGACCGCAAAACCAAGCCATGCTTCGCTCTTGGTGGCCCTGGGTTAAGATTGAGCTAATTCCAATGATGTTGGCTGATCATTTTTTTGCAAAACAACCGACTCCAACGGAAGCGAGAAGAAAATTGAAGTTAGGCGAGGATAGGCCAACTGTATTGTTTGCAGGCAAGCTTGATACGCACCATTACTATAAAGGTGTGGACTTTTTGTTACAGGCAACCTCATTATTGCCCAAAGAATACCAAGTTGTAATCATTGGGGATGGCAATACACGTCAAGTATATGAAACTAAGGCAAAAGAACTGAGAATTAGTAATCAAGTTATCTTTGTGGGATTTGTTAGAGACGAAACAGTTCGCGATTATATGGTGGGTAGTGATGTGTTCGTACTGCCATCAACTTCGGACAGTGAGGGCTTTGGTTTGGTTTTGATTGAGGCTATGGCATGCAATACTCCTGTTGTTACGACTACAGTAATTGGATCTGCATCGTGGCTGAAAGCAGAAAAAGTCGCAACACTAGTTCCCGCAAAAGATGCCAAGGCACTAGCTAAAGCTATCGTCAAACAAGCTGAACATCGAGATGACAAACAAGTGGCACGAGCTAGAAAGATTGCATTGTCATTTACAAAAGAAAAAATGGTTGAGAGTACCGTTAAACTGTATCGAGAGTTAATAAACAAGAAACAAAAGTAAAAAATAGGTGTTTGATTAATAAAATTGATAAGATGCATTAATGAAACGAGTCTTGTTTCTAAACGAAAATCCTCTACCCTCGCAATTTAGCCAAGGGACAATATCAGGCAAAGAATTGCGCTTGAGAAGTGCAATTGAAGAAATTGATGAAGTACACGTCCTAGCTCGTCGGGGAACAAGCTATGTAGTCAAGCCCGGCAAAGCAAATCAAACCCGAACAAACCTTGAGAAGAAAATCTTCGTGCATTACCTGCCTCCTTGGCCTTATTATTTTTCGTCTATTGGACTATTTATCTGGGGATGGTACTGGATGTGGAAATTGAAACCTGTGGTTGTGGAAGCTGAAAGTCCCCTTTGGTCAGGTCCTGCAGTAGTAATTCTAGGGAAATTATTCCATGTGCCAAGTGTAGTCGAGATTCGAGCTTCATACATTTATCTACTTAAACACAGAGCTAAATGGATACCAGAGAAAATCAAAATATATTTACATGATTTAATTTATTGGCCAGTATTAAAAAATGCAGATGCGGTAATAGCTAACTCTAAATATTATAAAAAACAAGTTGCCAAACGTCGAATCAAAGCTGTCGAAATTAATCCTGGAATTCAATTCCCGCCAAAAGTTAATAAAAGCTTAGAGCACAAAAACACAATTGGATTCATCGGTCGATTGGTTAATGAGAAAGGAGTTGATTTATTAATTCAAGCCTTTGGTCTGGCAAATAAACAATTAAAGAATAAATGGAAACTCGAGATTGTGGGCAATGGACCAGAGAAAAATATGTTACAAAACATGACTTTCCATCGTGGAATTGCACATTTAATTGAATTCTATGGAGTGCAAGATAATTACAAAAGCATCGCTAGATGGTCAATATTGATTAATACAACTACTGTGGCTGCTCCGCTTGAGATGGTAAACGCTGAAGCAGCATATTTGGGAGTGCCGGTTGTATGTTTTGGTGACAAATACTTACCAGAAACGGTAGTAGATGGAGTTACGGGGTACAAAGTACCCACCCAAGATGTACTGTCTTTGGCTGATGCGATTGTTAATCTGACAAGCAATCCTAAGCTAAGAAACAAGTTTGGAGAAAACGGACGTACGTTTGCAATGACAAATTATAGTGTTGAAGATCAAGTACATAAATTAAAAAAACTATATCGGAAACTGAAGATAATTTAGTTGTGGATTTCTCCAATGACAATTGCTTGGGCGTTGTTATAGTAAGAAGCATATTTTAGATTGCGGACTTGGGAGGCTGTAGCAATTTGCCACTGGTTGTTCCAGCTTGAGCGAATGAGGAAATTAAGTTTGTTAAAGATTGAGTTTGAATCAAAGATAAGTCTGTCTAAGGCGGGATTGTAACCAATTGGAGCAGTGAAGAATATTTTACCGTTGGGTTTGAGGAGTTTCTGACAATGCGTAAAAGTTTTGGCTATTTTAGTCGGATCCATTTTGTCATCGTCAAAGCCAATGTGCTCTATGGTTGAGACTGAGATAATCAAATCAAATTTGGTTTTGGGGCGGTAATCGATAATATCTTGCTGGATAATCTCACGATCCTTCTCGAATTTATCAACAATTGTATGTGTGAATTTGCGATAATAACTTAATACATGACCCAATTCGAGAATTTGGTGGGGTTTGTATTGAGATACAATATTTAGAGCAATAGGTATTTCTACTGATCTTTCGCTAAACGACGTGTCGTTATACGGATTATTAAGATAGGAAAGCTTGCGATTTTGGAATTTGAAGTGTTTAGATCGTGGATGTAAATAAGCTATTATTTTTGAAATTTGGAGTTGGAGTGCATGCTTTAACTTGACAACTAAGCCTCGTATGCCTTGAGTCTTAAGTATAAATCTAGCGTAGGCAAGCCCACGAGGAGAATCAAGAGTATAGATATGCATAAATAATTAGAGTCGAAGATAAAGAGGTTGTGATTGCTTGCCGTATTCGTGATTATCGGAAACGATGACGAACCAATACTCAAAATCTTGATTATTGCGAGGAATGATGATTGTATGGCTACTGGCTCTCATCCCTTGGTTGCTATTGATGATTTTGTATCGATCTTCGGAAATAGTTTTGTATTTGAGTTGACCGAGTGTCGGCTTGTCGGTTTGCCATAGGAGTGTAACCTCATCTTGTGAAACGCGAACGATGACGTTGCGCGGTGTGGCACTGGCTTCTGCTTGGATGGTTGGGCGGGTGGGATTAATCAAATACTGGCTTAAAGTGACAGCTGAAACAGCACCTGCAAATAGGAGCCAAATAGAGAAGATGCGACCCATGACATTCCAAGTTAATTTGTGCAACAGCCAAGTAATGTTGGCAACTACAACAGCAATAAATAATCCAGTTGCAATTATGATCAATGTAATCAAGTATGTTTCTTCGCTACTGCCACTACCCGCAAAGACCTCAAGAGCGGGTGCAAGTAACACTTCTGGATCTTCACGGACTTGAGCAAGCACGGATTGAACTTGGGGATGATGTGTGAAAGCTGTAATTAGTAAAAGTATAATTTGGGGCAGGCGAAAAGTTGATTTAATGTAATGTGTAATTGAGGAAAAATGGGATTTCATAGAAGTCTAATCAACGGTATCATAAGGTGATAGGATGAGGCAAAGGATATGAGTGTATTGAAAATTATAAGAAAAAACTTCGGGACAGTCGGAGCGGTTATTGTCTTGGGAATTATTTACTTTTTGACGATGTCACATAATGTGACTGGATATGCTGATAGTGATGAACTAGTTTTGGCAGCTAAACTTGGAGGTGTAGCTCATCCTCCCAGCTATCCTGTTTACACGCTGTTACTGAGTTTTTGGTTGAAGTTAGGGTGGAGTAATTATATTTGGGCGGGAAGTCTACTATCAGGAATCATGCAACTTGGAACGATCGTGGCATTGGGGTGGGTGGTAAAAAAAATAATGCCTGGAATTAATCAGATGATTCTGAGTTTGGGGTTGGTGGCTGTAGGATTGAGTAATGGATTCTGGACGCATGCGGTGGTGACGGAAGTTTTTGGATTGAGTAATTTGTTGATCATGCTTACGATTGGAGGATTTGTAGCTGTTTATAAAAAGGAAAACTGGAGCAAAACTCAGTACCTACTTTTGGGGATAGTCTGGGGCTTAGGACTAACCCATCATCCAACTTACCGTGCTATGATGCCGCTGGTGATTTATACGGGCTGGCTGATTTGGAATAGAGATAAAAATAGTAAATATCTAAGTGGCATTGGCGCTGTCTTAGGTATCTTCACCTACTTGGGATTGTGGTTATTGGATGGAAACAAGGCAAGTTATTCTTGGCCCATTGGGAACGGACTGGGAGGGCTGTGGCAAACCTGGAACTATCAAATTTACACAAGTGAAGGTTCAGCCGTCGAAATGCTCAAAGAAGCTTGGGGATTGGGAAACATATGGCATTCGATTACAAGCTATGCTGGTTTGTATTATCAAGAGTATGGGATAGCGGGCATTATATTTAGTGCAATTGGTAGTTGGTGGTTATATCGTCAGGACAAGAAACTGTTTATAGGATTAATTGGAACATTTGGGTTGCTGGGGCTAGGAATTGCTGTGTATATGAAATTTCCAGATGCACAGAACATTAGTGATGCGGGTTATTACTGGGGAACTGCGTTGCGATATCGAATGTTACTGAGTTCGTTTGTGATAAATGGAATGTTTTGGGCATTTGGAATAACTACTTTGATTAATGAAATTAAGCGTATTAGATATAAGCTACTTATGTTGGGATTAATAGTTATTTGGGTTGGCATGAATGGATATGGGAAGTTTGGAGATATGAATTTGTCTGATGCTAATTTTACTGATTACTATACTCAAACAATATTGGGAACTTTGCCTCAAGATTCAGTTTTGATTGTCGATGATGATTTGGTGTTTAGCCTCCTCTATCAGCAATTAGTAATGGGATTAAGAAGTGATGTAGCAATTTTGCCTGCTACATGGCAGATGAGACACTACTGGGTAGATGAAAATCAAGAACTTATCGGTCATCTATATAGGAATCGTCAAGAACAAATAATTTTTGGAGTGGCAAATCTTTTATCTCAAGGCAAACGTGTCTTGGTATATGGACTAGACAGCCAAACGTATGAGCAATTGGGAATTAACGGAAATCCTTATTTTGCTGTTCCCAATCAATATACAATTGAAATAGTAGTTAAACCTCAAGTTCCTATTACAGCTTACGACTATGGAATAACTCAACAATTAACTCAACTTAAAAATAAGCGACTGTCTACATGGAATAAAGGATTGATGGGGCATGTATCTTTGGTTCATACATTTATCGGATACTTGCAATCTGGCTGGGGAAATTCACAAGCAGGCGATATGCATCTGGAAATTGCCCAACACCTTGCTCAATTAGATAGTAATAAACAACAGATACAAGATTTGCGATCAGGTATAACAAAAATAACCCCATGGAACGCGAATTTGAAACTGATAACTCCAGTTGAATGGCAGATGCTTGCTAAGCAGTCTTGGGCGGAAGGAAATTACGATTTGGCTAAGTTCCAAGCACAAAGAGCTGTGATGCTTGAGTCAAGAAATCTAGTGGCTCGACAGTTGTTAATTGAAATATTGAGTAATACCAACTCTCCCTCACTTGCGGATCAAGTGGAAATTTATCAACAGCAGACACAGGAAAATCTGGAATTATGAAGAAACTGGAGGTAATCAAAATGGAAGAGAGACGTTTTGGTAATTGGAAAAACTGGCAAGTAATAATTGGCGCCCTAATACCAATAATGGTTTTGTATAGTTTGACACTAGGGACAAGTCCTATTCCATTTGCCGACTCCCTAGAGTTAATAACCGCAGGTAAAATTGCAAGTTTGGCTCATCCTCCTGGATATGGTTTGCACACCTTGATATTACACGGACTTTTGGGATTGATTGAAGGTAAAAAAGTTGCTTGGGTGTCCAATGTTTATTCGGCTGGACTGCAAATCATGACTCTGGGAGTTATTGGTTTAATTATTGGAAAATTGAGTGACAGTTGGGGAGTGGTAGATAAAAGGAAAAGATTATCAATCGTCCTAACTATTTGGATAATAGGCTTAGGGAGATATTTTTGGTTTAGTGCTAGTCTATTAGAAGTTTTTAGTTTGAATAATTTTTTGATAGTTTGTTTGATTTATCTTGGCATGAAGATTGTAGAAAATGGTAAGGGGAAATTCACAAATTATCTTTGGGGGTTGATTGCAGGGCTGGCTCTAGGTCATCAACAAATAAGTATCTTAATTAGTTTGCCATTACTAGTGGGATTATGTGTTTGGTTATTCAAACGGAAATTACAAAAATCGGCGGGCCAGTTAATCATTGGATTAATAGTAGGTTTGTTATTTAGCGCTGTGATTACCTTTTATTTTGGGGTTAGTGGGAGTGAGAAATGGGTTAGTTGGAGGATGGTCCCTGATTGGCAAGGTGTGTGGTCTATTATGACAAGAGCAGATTACACAGGAATGCTTGTGGAACAAAGAGGTGAATCCCATGCATATTTGAAACGATTTGATTTAGGCGAAAGTTGGCAAGGAATTTTGAAATATGGCAAGTTGTTGATTGACAACTATGGACTTGTGGGAATTTTATTAATAACTTGGACGGGATATGCTGTCTGGAGAGAAAAAAGAAAAAGGTGGGGCAAAGCTCTATTGGGCTTGTTGATTGTAAACGGACTGGGAATGGCTGTTTATTTGCCAATAGTTAACTATCAGGATATTGGGTATAAAATCGAGGCAATATTGGTTGAAAGAATATATTCACAAGGTTATATTTTGGCGGGACTATTAATTGGAATTGGAATCATCAAGTTATTGAAGATATTAGGAAGAAAGGAAGCTAAGTTATTTGTAATTTTGATGTTATTGGGGATATTTAATCAAGGATTAGGAAATTATGAGTATGCTAATGTATCAAGGTTAAAAGAACCTTGGGTTGAGATTAAAAATGGACTTAATAAGTTGCCAGAGAGAAGCGTTTTGTTTTGTTTCGGAGATTGGTCATGCTTTGGGACAATTTATGCACAAGCTGTTGAGAATGTAAGGAAGGATGTTTTGATTGTTCCCGTTACTCCACAGATAAGGTTGAAAAATTTGAAGGACATTAATTTGGTGGTTAATTATCCTGATAATCCTTGGCGAATGAGTGAATGGTTTGGCTGGGCAAGGAGAGAAAATAGACCAATTGCGGTAATGGAAATCAGCGATAATTACAAAAACTGGTTGGGATTCAATGATGGGAACGGACACTTAAATACCGTTAGCGACAATTTCCCGATGTGGCAATGTGGAGAAAAGAAAATGCAAGATGAGACTCTGTTAAATTTAACTGAAGGTGGAAAGTCACCCGCTCATGAATACATGAGATTAACGCGACAAAACAATTTAGAAAATAATTGGAGGATTCAAAATCGAGATAATGAAAAAGAGATCCCCGTGTGTTTGAGCGCAACAGATCTATACAAAAAGGCAAGGATTTGTAAAGCCAAGAACGAGCCGTGTGCTTGGAATAATTACATGCAAGCGATTATGCTTGATCCTAGGAATATTGAGATTAGACTTGATTTGGCAAATTATTTACTACCATTGACTCCAGAACTTGCCAAGCGTGAGTATAAATTAGTATTAAATTTGGATGCGGATAACAAAGTGGCAAAATCTATGCTTAACGAAATGAGAAGTGTGGTAGATCTGGATAAAGAATGGTAAATATTTATATATATTGACTAGAAGTAACCTGGTGAAATCAAAAAGTTAGAAGGCGAATCGAGTGTCTCTCCTCATTGATTCGCCTTCTATTTGAAAACTGTATATTGTTTTGCTAAGTTGGAGGTGCTCTTATCCCTGGAACGCCCCCGGGATAATTGATAGGAATGAGCGAGCTGATCGGGATGAATTTGAAATTTGAGTGAAACGGGAATAAGTGCGACAGATTAAATTCCTGCAGATCATTGCGTCTGTATTTCTTTAATATTTTGGCCCCCGTAAATACAACCGATAGTGCAGGAAGTGTCCAAATTCTAGGAATTTGGAAAACTGTCCCTGTCCATATTGCTGCGCTTACCACGGCAATCCCGACAGTGTTAATTCCTAATCGTCTCCGGGAGATTGATGCACCTCCTTTCTGAAAAATTGATTTAATCATGATTTAAATATAAAGAATTGAAGATGTGAATATGCTGAGTGCCATCTGGTAGTTGTGCAAGAAATGTGTGAGATAATTCTCACGTTACTCTCATAGATTTGGCGTTATAATGGTCGCCGATGCATATACTAATAGTTGAAGATGAATTGAAAATTGCTAATTTCTTGCGTCGTGGGTTGAAAGAAGAGCATTATGCAGTTGATGTGGCATATGATGGGGAAGATGCTTTGGATAAGTTTGAGATTAATGCTTATGATTTGATTTTGCTTGATCTAATGATTCCCAAGATAGATGGCATTGCGGTTTGTAAGAAAATAAGGAGTTTAAATACTAATATTCCGATTCTAATGTTAACTGCCAAGGACTCAGTTGAAAGCAAGGTGGCCGGACTTGATGCTGGAGCTGATGATTATCTTACTAAACCTTTTTCATTCGCTGAGCTCTCAGCCCGAGTTCGAGCCTTATTGCGCAGAGGCACTCGAGCAGGTGATCATGTCGTGTTGGAAATTGATGATTTGAGATTAAATCCTGCTACCAAACAAGTAACTCGAAATAACAAATCAATTGCATTGACTGCGCGTGAGTTTGCGTTACTGGAATATTTTATGCGTAATCCCAATACAGTTTTGACTAAGACTCAACTACTCGAACATGTGTGGGATTATAGTTATGACGGACTATCAAATATCGTTGAAACATATGTAAAATACTTAAGGAAAAAGTTGCACCTAAATGCTAAAGCCAAAGAACTGATTCATACTCGACGAGGTTCTGGCTATATTATGACAACCGAAATATGATCTATGTTTACAAGTGCTCAAGTGAAACTTACTTTTTGGTATAGTCTGTTATTTTTTGTAATTTTTTGGGCTTTTTCTAGTGCGATATATGTTTGGATGTCACGGGAATTAGGTACAAGTTATATCAGCCAAGTTCGTCAACATCAGGGAATTGAATACTGGAGTCCATATGACGAAGGTAAGACAACTGTTGTAACACTAGCTGGCGAAGTAGCCTTGGCACAATTAAGACGGGTTTTAGTGATGCTAGATTTGTTATTTTTGGTAATTATTCCGCCGATGTCTTGGATCTTGGTCAAATGGACTCTGGAGCCCATACAGGCAAGTCATGTTAAACAAAAACAATTTATATCAGATGCTTCACACGAACTACGAACACCTCTTTCGATAATCAGTGGTGAAATTGAAGTTGCCTTGGGTAAAAACCGTAAGGTTGATGAGTATAGAAATATTCTTTCAAGTACTAAGGAAGAAATTGATCGATTGTCGAAACTAGTTAAGAATCTATTGTTACTTGCGCGGAACGATCGAGATGAATTAGTACGAGAATTGGTTGATTTGACCGACTTACTGGGCGGCGTCATCGCGGGGTTAACTCCCAAGGCAAAAAAGAAAAAGCAAACAATCGAGTTCATGCCTGCGGAAAATCCATCAATGGTGATGGGTAATAGTAGCTTAATCTCCCAAGTGTTTTATAACTTGATTGATAATGCGATAACTTACAGTCCGATTAAAAGTAAAGTTGAAGTTATTTTAATTAACAAACGTAAATCTGTAATCGTACAAATAAAAGATAAAGGAATTGGAATGTCCAAAGAAGATGTGACGAGGGTCTTTGACCGATTTTATCGAGCGGATGAGTCGCGCTCAGGTGTCCGAGGATACGGATTAGGGTTAGCGATCTGCCAAAGTGTAATAACCAAGCATGGTGGAACAATAATGGTCAGTTCCAAGGAAGGGGCTGGTTCTACATTTACCGTTGAGTTACCAGAATAATTTGCGTTTTATTTGGCAATTGGTACATAATTGAAGAATGACGCAGAATCCCCTAAGCCCACCGCATCTTGAGCAAAAAGTGTCAAAGCCAAAAGTAGCAAGAAAAGAAAATGGTGTATTGATCATTGTCTTGATGTTGTTATTTAGCTTAATAATTGGACTGGGAATCGGGTATGTGGTCGGTAATACTGTGAAAGGTGAAAATAGCAATGATGATGCCGTGGCGTGCACCTTGGACGCGCTAATGTGCCCTGATGGAACAGCTGTGGGAAGAATTCCACCAAATTGCGAGTTTGCACCATGTCCATAATGTCTATAAAAAAACCTTAAGGTTGATAGAGCTGAAGCATTTGGGATTGACTATCTTGAAGTGATTTGCTGAGGTTTTCGATTTTGCCCAAAGTGGAGTTACCACGACCTGCTGGAATGAGATTGGGTTGAGCAATGTTCTGGATAAATGTTGGCTTTAGATAAATGCCAGCAACTTGATTACGGAAGAAATTAAGTTCTACGATCAAGCCTTCACGAGTTGAAGTTGACCACATTTGGTCAAAGATTAGATTCCCAAGTGAATAAAAGATTGGTTTTTCTTTATATACTTCAACTCCTTGGACCCAATGAGAATGATGGCCGATAATGACATCCGCACCTGCATCAATTGCCGTATAAGCTAATAATCTTTGACTCACACTGGGCTGAGGCTGGTATTCACTCCCCCAGTGAAAATTGACAATTTGAAGATCTGAAATTTTGGATACTTGGGAAAGGCTTGATTGAATATTCTCTCTATCTAACTGGGACAATCTGTCATTGTTGCTAAAAGCACTAAACCCCAGAATGGCTACTTTGACTCCTCTAATTTCTAGAATTGTTGTTTGATTATCAAGTCCAGTATAACGAATTTGGGATTGTGATAAATATTTGAGAGTCTGATCAAGACCTTGATTGCCATAATTAAGAGTATGATTGTTTGCTAGATTAACCACATCAATACTGGCATATTCGAGTCCCAACAAAGTACCTGGAGAACTGCAGAAAGTCATTCCCTCAGAAGTCAGCGGACAATTATCAATTACTGGATTTTCTAGATTGACCATAGCAATGTCTGCAGTTTGAAATACTGGCGCGACTAGTTGGAAGGGGTAAGTGAAGTCTTGAAGGCGAGTTATATTGACACCTACTTCTCGACCCAACATGACATCGCCTCCTGCTACGATTTGAATCACTTCATTCTGAGGAAGGTGGGAGAGTTTGACTCGATTGTTTTGGTAACTGTCATTCATAATAGTATCAAGGCTTAAAGTATTAATATTGGGAATGGAAGTAGGAGTCGGAGTTAAGGTAGGATTTGGAATGGAAATTTGGTCGGTGGCTTGAAGGGGTGGAGTTGGATTGTTATTAAATATTAAAGGCAAAAAACCCAGAATAAGAGCAAAACTAAATCCCATTGCTAGGGAAATGCTGAGAATTGTTTTATTTATATGCATATAAATTCGTTGACAGTGTATTTGAGACCGTGTTAGGCTGATTATATTGTAATATACCGAAAGGAGGTGTGTCCTGTGCCTGCCAAGACAATTAAAAAAACTGCCAAAAAAACTAAAAGTCAAGCAAAAACTCAAGCTGTCCGCAAACCGGTTACGAAAAAAGTAGTAACTAAAGTTGTGAGTGAAACGCCTGACGAGATTCAAGTTTCGATCACACGAGCTTTGCTAGGAATAATTGCGATTGCTGTGTTTATTAGTTTTTTCTTAAATAGACCGTTCTTTTTTAAGTAAATTAATCGATAAATAAAAACGCACGGGTTTAGATTCGTGCGTTTTTGTGTGTGTAAATTAAATTATAGATTTGAAATTGAGAATAAAATCAGTGAGAAATTCGTGGACTAGCGAGTAAAAGCATAGCCGAGAAGAACAGCTAGTATCGTGAAAGAAACAATTAGAGCTTTGTAAATGTCTCTTTTGAGTAAGGGAAGAGGTATTTCGTAAATTGATTCTTCACTTTGGATGTTGGTTTTTTTTGCGTTTGATGACATGCGCTTACTATATCATTGTATGGAAATTTTGTTAATCCAAACTGAGAATCGAGAAATTAATAACAAGAAAAAGGAATTGATTAATCTTAGCCATTGACAAGAAGTTTGTCTGTCTGTGACAATTTGGAAGTATGTCAAAGAAAATAAGTTTTGGGTTGGTAATGGTGTTACTTTATTTTGTTTCTGCTGGTGGCTCATATTTGGCATTTAGCTCGATGAATTCAACAGACCCTGATCGAGTGTTAGTATCGCCTGAGTCAATGACAGAGGAGGAAACGGCAGAAGCAAGATCTAGAGTAAATCCTGACGAACCCAAGACAGCATCTTGTCCGATAAATGGAGGAATGTTTACCAAATCTGAGGAACAAATTTGGGCAACACGAAGACCGCTTGCTGTAATGATCGAGAATCACGTAGATGCCCGCCCTCAATCTGGGTTAAATGATGCTGATGTGGTTTATGAAACATTGGCCGAAGGCGGAATTACAAGGTTTATGGGAGTGTTTTATTGTGGTGCTGCTGGTGGAGATGTAGAAGTAGGGCCAGTAAGATCTGCTCGGACTTACTTCTTGGATTGGGTTTCGGAATATGGTGAAAATCCAATTTATGCCCATGTGGGTGGGGGAAATTGTAACAAAGAAACAGGTTCTGGTTGTGCCAATGGAGCAAAAGCAGATGCAATTGGTCAAATAGCCAAGTATGGCTGGAGATTTTATAACGACATTGATGGTCTATATATTGGCTTACCTGTATTTAAACGAGACAATAGATTGGAGAAATTTACTGGAAATCAAAATATTGCAGTAGAACACACCATGTATTCATCGACAGACAAGCTCTATGCGGAGGCTGAGAAAAGGGGCCTAACAAGCGTTGATGCCAAAGGCGTGGCATGGAATTCAAGCTTTGTACCTTGGAAATTTAAGGAAGATGCACCAAGTGTAAGTACAAATGCAAACGACATCAATTATATGTTCTGGGAACAGTTTGCTGATTCTTACTTAGTTGATTGGAAGTATGATAGTGCAACGAATAGTTATCTTAGAAGCAATGGCGGTCAATCACACATTGATTTGAACACACAGAAACAAATTTTAGCAAAGACAGTAATTTTACAAATAATGAAAGAGTCGCGAGCTAATGATGGATATGAGAATAATTTGCATTTACTATATGCAAACAAAGGAACGGGCAAAGCAATGGTTTTCCAAGATGGAACAGTAACTGAAGGCACTTGGAAGAAAGCTGATCGAACATCTCGAACTGTGTTTTATGACAAAGCAGGCAAAGAAATAGCTCTCAATAGGGGTAAGGTTTGGATAAGTACAATTCCAGCTCAGAGCGAGTCGATGATTAAGTATCAGTAAAGGTTTGTTAAATTGAGAAGCGGATACTCTATATTAAAATGCTAAAAATTACAGGTTGATTTATTTGTAGAGTGTCGAAGAAAATTGATTAACTTCTGTACTCGTTGTAATATCTGACGTACAATTAAGGTATGGCGTCATTACTAAAAAATATTTTTGTATCACGGGTCAGAATAAAATTGCTGGAAGTATTGCTATCGACACCCGGTGATTTATTTTATGTGCGACAATTAGTGAGAGCCACCAATGAAGAAATTAATGCCGTTCGACGTGAATTAGCAAATCTGCAAAGTGCCGGAATGATTATTAGAGAGAATAGAGCAAATAGGGTCTACTACTATTTTAATAAGAAAAATGTTTTATATGAAGAGTTGTTATCGATGATCAACAAGACAATTGGATTAGGGAAATTGTTTATAAAGCAGAGGCAAAAATTAGGCAAAATAAAGGCTGTTTATTTTTCACTGGCATTCGCAGAAAAACAACCTTATTCAGAAGAAGCTGTAGATGTAGTAATAATTGGAGATGTCGTACTGCCAGAAATAAGTGCATTAATTGGGGCTGAGCAAGTCAAATTAGATAGGGAAATTAATTATACTGTTTTGGATATAGAAGAATATACATATCGCAAAACCAAACGAGATCCGTTTGTGCTTACCCTATTAACGATGCCCAGAGTGATGATTGTTGGTAATCAGTTCGATTTATTTAATTGAACTATTTATTAATTATCAATTTAAGTTAATATAAGGAAGTTTTATGTTTCGCCAATCTATTTATAAAGCTGGGAATAGTTTGTGTATTAGTATACCTTCACGCTTAGTAAAGAAGTTTGGAATTGAAGCAGGACAAAGTGCTCAAGTAGATGTATTATGGGAAGATTGCACTCTAAAAGTGCATTTTCCAGAGGCTCACCAATTATCATTATTAAATAAAAGAAAATAAAATGCGCAAACATCCTAGATTAGTTTTGTTGCTTATTGCTTTGTTAGCGATGTGGTCGTTTTGGATAAATTTACCGACAGCTACAGCTTGGAATTTTAATGTGCTTGGCAAAAATATAAAAATCCCTTTAAATCGTGACATAAAAATTCCCTTTGCAAACAAATCGCTAACTCATAACTATGACATCAAAACAGGCTTAGATATACAAGGCGGTTCTCATTTGATTTTTGAGGCTGATATGAATGGAATTAAAGATAGTGATCGATTAACAGCACTGGAAGCTGCTAAGACTAACATCCTTGGGAGAGTTGATTCCTTAGGTGTGGGAGAGCCTGTAGTCCAAACTTCACAAAGTGGTCAAACTTACCGAATCTTAGTCGAGTTGCCAGGAGTGAAAAATACTCAGGAAGCAATTAATCTGATTGGTCAGACAGCACAATTAGATTTTCGAGTTCCTAATCCTGCTACAGAAAGTGGCGAGCTATTCTTAGAGACAGGATTGACTGGAAAAAACTTGAGTAGTGCGACTCCGTCAATTGATCCCAATTCTGGGGCAAATACAGTGCAGATTGTATTTGATGATGAAGGACGAGATTTGTTTGGGAAGTTGACTACTGAGTATGTAGGAAGACAGATATACATATTTTTGGATGACAAGCCATTAAGTGCACCCGTAGTTAATCAACCAATTACAGGTGGTAATGCCATTATTACAGGTGGGAATCCTGGATTTACTGCAGAGGAAACTAAACAATTGTCTATTGCCTTGAACGCAGGGGCTCTCCCTGTCCCTGTGAAGTTAGTCCAGCAACAGACAGTCGGAGCAACACTGGGATCTGAGTCAATAAATGCCAGTATAAAAGCAGGTTTGATCGGATTATTTACTGTGGCAGTATTTATGTTGGTATATTACGGACGACTAGGAATTGTGGCTTTATTAGGATTAGTTATTTATGCTCTTTTAAGTTTTACTGTTTATAAATTGTTGGGAATTACTTTAAGTCTACCTGGAATAACCGGATTTTTGCTGTCTGTTGGAATGGCGGTTGATGCTAACATCTTAATATTTGAACGGTATAAAGAAGAAATTAGACTCAAGAGGTCTCCACAGTTAGCAATGGAACAAGCCTTTGGTAGAGCTTGGGACTCAATTCGAGACGCAAATGTCTGCACGTTGGCAACTTCGTTTATACTCTACTCTACTACTAATTCTGTTGTTAGAGGGTTTGCCGTGACATTGAGTTTGGGTATATTTATAAGCTTATTTACAGGAATAGTGGTTTCACGAACTTTATTAAGATCTGTTATGCCAAGGCCACGAAGAATTAAAATAAAATAATTATATGAACTTTTTGAAATTTAAATTTGGATATATGGGAGTGTCTTTAGTGTTGGTATTAATTAGCATTGGACTCTTAATTGGAGTTGGATTTAATCCTTCGATAGATTTTACGGGGGGAAGTCTTTTGGAGGTGGAATTTAATAATCAAATTCCTAATGATGAAGTTATTAGAAATGTTGTTAATGAAAAAACAGGAGTCCAACCTGCAGCTATTCAGACGAGTGATGGTAATCGTATAATTATCAAGCTTGATACTATTAATCAGGAGCAGGCCACCTTAGTGGTCAATGAATTTAGTAAGGTAACTGAGCAAGAAGTTCGCGAGTTGAGATTTGAAACAATTGGTCCAGTATTGGGACAAGAATTATTACACAAAACACTAATTGCGGTATTATTGGCATCACTGTTTATCATGGGGTATGTTGCTTGGGTATTTAAAAATGGAATTTATGGGTTGAGTGCCATACTGGCGATGTTTCATGATACTTTGATTCTTTTGGGAGCATTTGTGTTATTGGGGGAACTATATGGGGTTGAGGTAGATAGTTTATTTGTGACAGCAGTATTGACTACCTTATCATTTTCAGTTCACGACACTGTTGTAGTTTATGATCGAATCCGTGAATCAAAACGTAAATATCCCAGAGCTTCGCTGGTGGAAATTGCGAATAAGTCTATAACCGAAACTTTGCCACGATCTTTGAATAATTCAATGACAATTATATTTATGTTAACTGCATTGTTGTTATTAGGTGGAACTTCAATTAAATGGATGTCAGCAGCGCTATTACTTGGAACTGTTTTAGGAACGTATTCGTCGCCGTTCGTAGCGGTACCATTATTAGTAACCATTCAAGAATGGCGAGTAAATAAAAATAAGGATAAACAAAAAAGGTAATTTATAATTTAAGTTTTATGGCAGGGTTGGCTTAAAATTTAAATTTTAAGCCTATTTTTAAAACACGGGCAGTTATTTTCGAAAATTGGAACTGTTAGTTCGTTAATTGTGAATTGTAAATTTGATTTATAAAAGTAATGAATTGCGAAGGAATTGCTCGACATCCAAAGTATCGCTTGCCCCAATATGCTTTTTGCCATGGGTATTGCGATATTTTTTTAATTACTGATTTGGGACCTTGATAGAAACATGGTTTAAGTTTATCAGATTGGCGACTGCCGACGATAAGAATACAAGCTAGGTTTTGGAGATTACAGATGGCTGAAATCAAAGTCATGGATTGAGGAGCTTCGTAGATAATTAATAAGCTAGGGAATGGTCGATATGCGGCATCAATTAACTGCTGACATTTAGATTTGAAAATTTGAAATTCTTGATCTGAGGTAAAATTCTTGCGATATCCAGTTTCCCAGATTTTTAGTATTTTTGATTTGTATTTAGGGAATTTCTTAATAGTGTGGTAAAGGAAATCACTGTCAATTGAAGCGATTATTTGTTGATTGAGATTAGGTTTGATATTTAATAACTTGAGCACTTGCAATAAAGATGAAGGCTGATTACTAAGATGATTATGATGATCTATAAGAATTGCATCTTTTGCATGAATTTTAGGCTTACACTCAACGAATACTAGTTGTTTATCTTGAGCAGATTGTGGCAGATCTGTTGTTGAAACTACGATCTCTCCCCATTTGGATTGGGGTTGGATATAGGGAATGTTTAATGAAGTTAAAACAGACTTAATTTCTGCCATTTCATTGTCTTGACCACCTAGAATAAAAAAGTATGCCGTTTCCATATGTATGTCATCTAATCAATTGATTATACTTAGTATTGTAAATATGAACTTAAGAATAGTGTTTAGATTTTTGTATGCATGGGTTCCTGTATTGATATGCATGGTGCTTATTTTTTATTTGTCGTCTTTGCCTGGTGAGAAGGTGACCATTAGTCAAACTGCTTGGATTGAGCGCAATTTGAAGAATATATTACATGGAATTCAGTATGCAGTTCTTTGGCTACTTCAACTCAGAGCATTGAAGTTGTCAGGGATGAAAAATAAAACTGCATTTGTACTGACTTGGATTATTACTGTACTGTTTGCATTCAGCGATGAATATCATCAAAGATTTACACCACGGCGTGAATCTAGCATTGGAGATATTTTCTTTGATATTACTGGAATGAGTTTAGCGTATTTAAATGTGTCATTGTTCAGAAATAAAAAAATTGCCAAGTTACTTGCAACGATTGGTTTTTGGGGTTAGCATAACTTATGGGTAAGATTATAGTTACTGGGGGGGCTGGATATATTGGCAGTCATACAGTATTAGGTTTGTTGAACGCGGGATATGATGTGGTAGTTATTGACAACCTAAAACGTGGTTATGAAGAATCAATTCGGAGAGTTGAGACTTTGACCGGTAAGAGAATAGACTTGGAGAAGATGAGTTTAGATAATGTTGAGGGTCTTAACCAAGTTTTGACAAAGAATAATGATGCGAGTTGCGTAGTTCATTTTGCCGCTTACAAAAATGTTGGGGAAGCAGAAAAAAATCCTGATATGTACTTTGGTAATAATGTTATAGGGTCGTTAAACTTGCTAAACGCAATGAAAGCAAATAATATCAAGTCAATTGTTTTTTCTAGTACTTCAGCAGTTTATGGAGACTCACTTGTCCTACCAATGCATGAGAATTTACCAATTCAACCAAAAAACGCTTACGGACAAAGTAAGGCAACCGTGGAATGGATGATACAGGACTACGTCAAAGCATATGGTATGTCTGGTATTGCTCTTAGATACTTCAATGCCGCGGGAGCTGATGAAAGTGGACAAATTGGTGAAGACCCCCGTCTGAGCGGAAATGTAATTCCATTAATAATGCAGACTTTAGTTGGCAAAAGAGAAGAATTTGTTTTGTATGGAGATGAGTTTCCAACTCAAGATGGAACACAAGAAAGAGACTATATCCATGTGATGGACTTGGCAAGCGGACATGTAGCTGCTGTAGAAAGACTGTCTCACACACAAGGGTATAGCGTGTATAACTTGGGAACCGGTGTAGCAATTAGTAACAAAAAGTTAATTGAAATATCCGAAAATGTATCAGGCAATAAATTAAATTATCGTAGTGACGCTCCTCGTGAAGGAGATCCTGTGATCACGGTGAGCGACCCATCATTGGCTTTGGCAGAATTAAATTGGAAAGCGAAGTATGATATTTATAAAATTGTTGAGGATCAATGGAGATGGGTAAAAATGAACCCTAATGGATATGAGACTGCCGTATGAAAAGTATAGTTGTATTGGTGGTGGCTTTTGTGGTTTTATATATTTTGGGAGTGTGGAGTGTAAAAGAATATATTATTCCTGTTATTGAGAAGAACTCCAGTATTACGAATAATAAAATAAAGAAAATGCCCATTGACGAGAATAAACAATTGGTAGCTCCTTCAGTTTCTCCTGGTAAAAATGATGTAAATTTATATCAAGATGAAAA
>CAZLQM010000006.1:0-43958 GCA_964561945.1 uncultured Gammaproteobacteria bacterium
CTAATAAGTTTTAATTCGAAAACTAGGCTTCGTGTTATAAAATATTTTAAATCAAACACTGTGAAATTAGGGGTCTTACTTCTACTGGTTTTAGTAGAAGTTTTTGTTTATTCAATGCTAAAAGTTGAAAAAGATAACAATGAATCGTCCTATCAACCCAGTTTGGTAGAAAATGTAGTTCCAACAATAACAATATTTCCCACGGCCACGCCTACCCCGACACCGATACCGATAGGTTCTGATACTTGGGTAGTCAATCTGCCAAAATATGAAATTCAAACTACTGATAAGTTAACTGAGAAAAATCTTATTTATGCCATAAAAAATGAATTTACTTCTACAGTATATAAACGAAACTTAGAGAATGGCTCACAAGTTAAATTATTTGAATTTGAAGAGGAAGAAAAAGCCAATTCTAAAAGTAGAAATTACTGGGAGTCGCAACCTGCAAGTATTGCACTTGCCCCCAATAAATATCAAATAGCTTATACCGACAATGCAGGACTGACGATATACAATTTAAATTCAGGTAATCGTAAGGTGTTAATTAAAAAGTTGGTGGTTAATAATGAAAACACAGATTGGTCTCCAGCATGGTCTATAAAGGATGTCAAGGATACTTATGCCTTAATAAAACCACTTTGGTCGTTTGATAGTAAGTATATAAGTTTCGAACAATCACATCTTGAGGGAGCTGGCCTTGGTTTAATTAATTTGGGTACTGGTAGTTATTCACAGATCAGCCGTGGAAGTAATTTGACTTGGTCAATGTCAAATCTTAGATACATTATCCCTCATAGCATGGCTGCGTTTGATGGTTACGGATTGGAAATATCAGGTCCCAATGACATTAGAAAAGCTATTAATTTGGGGTTGAAATTTGATAAAGATGATGTTGCTTTTTATGAGGCAAATTTTTCACTTGACGGTAAAAAAATAGCTTTGACATACAGTCCAACCAATAACAAATCTCAAAACAGTATGGGTGTCGTAAATGTAGATGGGAGTAATTTTCTGACGATCAATGAAAGAAGCTGGAATAGTATGCCATTCTTTGATAACAAAGAAAATATTTTTTATATTCAAGATCGAGGTAAGAAACAAGTATTGCGGCACTATAAATTGGATAAAGCTCAATCATATGATCTTGTTGTTCTGCCTGATGAATATGATGAATGGTCTGGTGCGACTTGGACTAAAGAAGGATATCTATATATACAAGCCAGCGTGAGAAGCTCGGACAAAAATGCAGATAAAGAAAAAACCACTAGGTTAATTATTCTGGATTTGCAAAACCAAAGAGTGATTTATGCCAGCCCACCTTATAACATATTTACAACTTTTGCTGGTTTAATGAATTAAAAAATTGATTAAATATTTTTACCACCGACTCAACATTGATCCTGGGGTACGAAGCAGGATGAAAATGTCATAAAGCAATGATTTGCGTTGGGCATAATCAGCATCTAGATTTACGCGTCTATCCCAAGACAGATCATTACGCCCTGAGGTCTGCCAAGGACCTGTAAGTCCAGGTTTGACGCTTAAGACAAGTTTCATTTTTTTGCGGAGTTTGGGATAGTTCTTGAGTTGTTCTTCAATTTCATCCCCTACCCCATCACGACGGTAAGCACGAGGGCCAACCATACTCATTGTGCCTTCGAGTATGTTAAAAATTTGAGGTAATTCGTCTAGTGAATATTTGCGTAGGAATTTACCAACCTTGGTAATCCGAGGATCTTGATCCAAATCTAGCTTCCAACCTGCCTTTTTTTTGAATAACTTACGGAAAGCTGGGTCTTGCATCACCATCTCATCCGCATTGGTATACATGTTACGAAATTTGTAAATGAAAAATTCTTTTCCATCTTTGCCAACTCGACGTTGTTTGTAAAACACAGGTCCGGGAGAATCAAGTTTGATTAATGCAGGAAGAATTATAAATATTGGAGAAAATATAATAAGAACAGCCAGAGCCGTGCTTATATCAAGGAATCTTTTTGCGGTCTCGTACATATTACCTGATGTCTAGATTATCACAGAGTTTTGGCAATTGCATAGGAATTATGGATGGAAAATGAAATTCGACATGCGAGTTATTTCTTTATTAAGTAAACTACGGAGACTGGAGTCCGCATTGGGAATATCTGCAGTTTTGATAGCCAAAGAATTGTTTGATTTGACTAACTCAATTTGACCGACGAAGTTATTTCTGTACAGCACAGGCATTCCATAATATCCAAATTTACGTTTGTGTGCAGGCATGTATGCTTCCCAAGTGTAGGTAAAATCAAATATATCTTGCAAAATTTGTCTATCTATCACCATGGGATCTAAGGGCGGAAGAATATTGATTAGTTGGTCTGAAGTTTGGGGCGTGCTTTCAATGAGTGAAATTTGGGATGCAAGAATGTAGTATTTGGTTGAGATTTCAGGAATGGAAAGAGGTATTACTTTGCCTTGCTCGATCCATGTACTAAGAAGGTTGGATAATTCTAGATTACGAGCATAGCCTACTCTATTTAATTTATTTGCGCGCAAAATACCAAAGTAGTGGAAAAAAGATTCCAAAATCCAAGCTCTGGATTCAGTTTTAGAAATAGTTTGTGTAATGTTGGGGAACAATCTCCAAGTAAAGTCATAGTATTTACGATTTTGTCGTCGATAACTAATGGCTATCTCTCCTTTGTCCCAGAGATATTCTAATAGACTACTGTTAGTAGTGCTGTTGCTCCATGAGAACAATGACTTGGATTCAGACTGAATGTGAACTAGGTCAAATGAACTGGTCGGTCCATGAGATTGAATATACAATCTAACTTGATTAAGTTGGTTTTGGTGTTGTTTGTGAAACTGCTTGTGCCAGTCTTCTTGAACTGCGCGACGGGCGGAAAGGTTCGGGAAATATCGAATCGGAATAATAGAGTACATCTGTAACCAATACTCAAATAAATCTCGCTTTTGATACAAATGTAATTGCAAATCTTGGCGTGAGAAATTGGATACACGATTAAATAATGCAAGTTCATGCGATTTGGCAACAACATCTATTGGATCAACCTGAATACAACGATAATGATTAAGTACTTGGTCTATTGATAAATTTTCAGTTCCTAATAATGAATGTCGAAGTAAATAATTTTTAATTGCAGAAACTGTTACAGGATAATTAGTGCTTGTCATAATTTAATTTAATAGTATACTGTCTTATAGTATGGAAAGAAAGCTAATTTACGGGGATTATAATTCAACTCCAAGGGAAAATGAAAAACCCAAAAATCTAGAGTTGAAGGAACGGGGACCTTGGAAAAATCTTCGGGAAAGAAGTATTCGTGTAGGAGAAAATTTAGGAGAAAGAGTGAAAGGAAGCTATGATGATTTGGGAGAGTGGCGGCCTGAGACTGAGGATTAAGAATAGCCTTGGGAAATATAAAATGTGGGTTAGCGATTACGCTCGTTATTGACGAACAGGCGAGTTCCAATAAACGTAAAGACTGTAAACATAACTCCGACAATTAGCAAGTTAATGTGCATTGGGAATAATTCAACCTTGGCTGCTTCAGGTGAACCTAGATAGTAGAAATTGCGAACCAGATCAACTGCGTACCTCATGGGAGATAATTTGGAGAGAATGTCCAAATACCAAGGTAATTGTTGAATGGGGCTAAAAACACCAGCCAAGAAAAACTGGGGAAATATAATCACTGGGAAAATTTGACTAGCCTGACGCTGATCGCTAAGACGAGACAAGACCAGCACTCCGAAGCTACCACCTAAGAAACAAGCCATTAATACAGCAGGAAAAACACGCAGGAAAATTGCGAGTGTAATCGGAACTCCAACCAAAAGGCCTAATAGAACTATTCCTATACCCTGAACAAGAGAAACTAAAGTCTCGCCTAAAATTTTACCGATAATTATCGAATAGCGAGAAATGGGCGAGACAAAAATTTCTTGGCTAAAATCATTTTCCCGATCAGCAATGAGCGAAATCAAACCCGAGGAAGTGGATTGAAACATGGTTTGAGCCAAAACACCTGTAAAGACATAGACAAGTAAATTATATCCTGCTTCTTGACCTAGATTAGATTGTAAGCTTCCGCCCAATATTCCAATAAAGAGCAAAGGAAATATAAAACCAATTAAGAATCTAGGTCTATCGCGAAACAGTTTGATCAGGTCCCGCGATGCGATGGTGATAATGGCGTTTAATTCATTTCTCATGATTTTCTTGTTTACCGATGATGGAAATGTATGCGTCTTCGAGAGTTGGTTGAATTACTTGTAGCTCCGTTAATGGTACTTTAATTGATTGAATTATTTTTTGAGCTTGCGCATCTTGGGCAATTATTCGGAAAGGTCCTTTACCTGTATATTTGATTGACATTTTTTTGAGTTCTCCTTCAAGAACTTTTGGCTTATCACTATCCAATATCATGTATTGAGTCAGAAGTTTGCGTTTGATATCTCGAGGCGAGCCATCCTCAACTATCTTGCCATGGTTAATGATACAAACTCGGTCAGCTCCTTCTGCCTCATCAAGATAATGAGTGGTAAGAAATATAGTCATATTTCGTTCCGCTCTAACTTGTTGTAAATACTCCCATAGGTTTTTGCGACTCTGCGGATCAAGACCTGTGGTCGGTTCATCAAGGAAAAGAATTTTAGGATCGTGCATCAAACTACGAATTATTTCCAATTTGCGCTTCATACCACCTGAGAACTTTTTGATCGGCAAATTAAGATCATTTTCAATTTCAAGTAAACTGGATAACTCTTGGACTTTGGTTTGATATTCAGCGGGCATGAGAGAAAATGTTGGTCGAAAATCATAGTATCCATATAAAACAGTATGGAATCGAATGTTTTCTTCTGCAGTTAGATTCTCGTCTAAACTAGGTTTTTGGAAAATAATTCCCACGTTTTTGCGAACCTTATTAGCTTCCTTATCAAGATCATAACCTACAACCGTGGCTTGCCCAGAAGTCTTGGATAATATCGTGGTTAAAATAGAAATTGTAGTCGTTTTGCCTGCGCCATTAGGACCAAGGAGCGTGAAAAACTCGCCCTTTTTTACAGAAAAGGAAACATCATCAACGGCATTAGTTTTGGACTTATTATAGCATTTAACTAAATTTTTAACGTCTATTACAATCTCTGGTTGAGAAGATTTTTTCATAACTTTTAGATTATATTCCAAAATGGCCAAGATATCAAAGATACCGATAATAGTCATATCGAAATCAAATTGGATTATAATCAACTTATGAATATCGACGATTGGCAAGACAGTTTGAAACTGGAAAACGGACGTCTAGCAATTGATGAACTGCGAAGCATGGGGGCAAGTGAAGATGATCTGAACTATGTATTTGATGATCGGGGGGCTTTGTTGTCAATTTTTAAGTTGGATCAGTTATGGGGATTGCCTTTGCGAGATTTTAGCAAGCAAATATTAGCATTACTTGAGCCTCATCATCGATTACAACAAATTCCGCTTAATACTATTTTTGAAACTGGATTTAATGATCATGGTCCAACCCATATTGGACGAGTTACTAAGCAAACAGTGGCATGCTTGGAGGCAGCTAAGGCTAGCGAGGAAGACGTTCGGATAGGGATATTGGCAGCGGCTTGTCACGACATTGGAAACATGATGGATCGAAAAACTCATCATGTTTGGAGTGCTAGGATATTGAACCAAATAATATCATTTGGAAAGTACAAGAAAATATTCGAAGAAACCAAGAAGGCAATATTTTTCCATGAAGAGAAATCTCACCTTGGATCAGATAATATTGATAACTTGAGCAAAAGTGCTTTGGCTTTGATTATGGCTGACAAGACTGATGTTTCATATTTGCGAGTTCATCCTGTAAGTGATCAAAAAGCTGCACTTAAAGACATGCACGTGATTGTAAATTTTATGGTTGATTCGACGGAGATTGGATTCAGACAAACAAAAACCGTATGGAAATTAATTTTTACACCTAATGCAACTAGAGTTAGGGGACTTTTTAGTGAATTATTGAAGCACGGGGAGCGAAAGTTCGTGCCTGAAGAGTGGCAAAGGATATATCGTGAGGAAAATGTGGAATATTTGTTTATGTTTTATGCAAATATATTATCTTTGTATTTAGATAGAATAAAATTGGCGATTGATGCAAATTTTGCCCTACTATCTACAATTGATAGATTTCAGTTTGTTGTCCAAGATCCTGAAAGACGAATTGAAATTAGAAGAGAGTTCTTAAGAGATACGGCGAACTTGCAAATTGATCAAATTAAGCGGAATTTAAACAAAAATTCTCATGGCGAGTAATATTGTTAGGGAAAATTAAAGCTGATGACTTGCTTATAAGGTATAATACGAGACAATGGTTGCTGATAAATATAGTGCTGTGTGGGTGTCTCATTCTTCTATCCGCGATTTTTTGAATTGTCCGCGGGCATATTATTTGCGGAATGTTTATAAAGATCCTAATACTGGGCATAAAATTACATTGATGGCACCGGCCCTTGCCTTAGGTCAAGCTGTGCATGAGGTAATTGAATCACTATCGATCTTGCCTACAAATAAAAGATTTGACACTCCCCTACTGGATATTTACGAGAAGAATTGGGCTAAATATACAGGATTGCTAGGTGGATTTTTTGATCAGGAAACTGAGCAAAAATATAAAAATAGAGGTAGAGATATGTTAGCTAAAGTTCAGAAAAATCCTGGGCCACTAAAAAATTTGGCCGTCAAAATAAATATGGATCTGCCAAATTTTTGGCTATCTGAGGAAGATGGCATTATTCTTTGCGGGAAGATTGATTGGCTTGAGTATTGTAAAGAAACTGATAGCGTACATGTGATTGACTTCAAGACAAGTAAACAACACGAAGATCCAGATTCATTACAATTACCAATTTACCATTTGTTAGTTCACTATTGCCAAAACCGCAAAGTAAGTGCCGCAAGTTACTGGTATTTAGAGTTAAGTGATGAATTAATACCTAAAACGCTACCTCCACTTGATGAGTGTCATGATCAGGTTCTAAATATAGCTCGCAAAGTAAAACTTGCACGACAATTGAAAAAATTTGAGTGTCCGAATGGCGAAGAAATGTGTCGTTCTTGTCGTGATCTTGAGGCAATTGTCCAAGGAAAGGCCAAATACGTAGGAACCAATGATTATAAGGTCGATATGTATGTAGTTAATCATAAAAATGATATTGACGAAAATGATAGTTTTATCCTCTAGTTTGTAATGATGAAAAAAGGTAAAGAAAATATATCGATTACTGCACACATGATGGTCAAAAATGAAGATCAGTTTGTGTGGTACGCCATACAGTCTGTATTGCCATATGTTGATAAGATTATTATCACAGACACAGGATCGAGCGACAAGACTCTGCCGGTAATTTCATTAATTAAATCAGATAAAATTGTAATTGGTAAGGTAAATACAAACGATAGAAAAAAACTCATTGATATACGTAACCAAAATATTGCCGATACTGATACTGATTGGATATTGCTGGTAGATGGCGATGAAGTATGGGGGACAGAAAGCATTAAAAAAATAGTTGAAGAAATTAATAGAGCACCTAACCACATCTATGGAATTGTTAACGAAACAAGAAACTGCGTAGGTGATATTTATCATTACCAAAATCAGCATGCTGGTAAATACAAAATACTTGACAAAACTGGACACTATACAATCCGAGCCATGAGAAACGTGAAAGGACTGAGTGTGAGCGGTAAGTACCCAAATGAAAAATATGTAATTAATGGAAACGGAATACAGAATCTGAATCGTAATTTGATGACTTGCGATACTTGGTATTTACATGCTACACATCTGCAACGCAGCTCTGACCCTGTGGCAAACCAAAATACAATTGATAGATTGGATAAATTTAAACTTGAGCTGGGGATAGAATTTGAGGAGAATGAGATTCCAGAAGTTTTTAATTTAGACGATATTCCACCTGCAATCCCTAGACCTCAAGATTATAGAATTAGTGGCGGAAGGAAGGCAATCGCGTGGTTTATAAGTCAAATGAAAAATATAAAGAGAGCATTGACTTGAAATATGAACCTTGGCTTAACTTTGTGGTTGTTACGTGAGAAAATAACAACAAGGTGAAAATCGCAATTTTAAATATTTATTCTGGATTAGTTAATCGAGGAGCTGAAACCGTAGCCCAGGCCTTAGCGACAAGATGGGCAGAAAATCATGATGTAACTCTTTTTTGTGGTGGGTCTCTAACTAGAACAAATTATAAAGTTCATATTGTTCCTGGAGTTGGAGTTGAGCAACCACAACCAAATAATAATTTGGCAAGCAAAATATCACATTGGCTGTATCGTGATGCTCATAGCCAACAAACTAGAGAATTCACTTACCGCTGTCTTGACGAACTCGCCAAATTTGAGCCCAATATCATTCTTACTTTTAACGGCAGTGAACAAATAAGAATATTGCAAACAAAAAGTAAATTTAGGAAAAATATTGTGGCGGGAATGCATGGGCAAACGGAAAATCGAAGGTGGAAGCTGGCGGGCAGAGAAAACACCAGAATGATTGAAATGGCACCGGCTGGAATCGTGGCACTAAATGAAATCCAGTACGAGTTGTTAAAAAATACAGCCAAGAAAAAAACCAAGATCATACAGATCTCTAATGGTGTTGACTTGGATTTCTTTAACCCAAAAGCTGACAAAACACGTCTACCATTACAGCCACCAATTGTACTTTGTGTGGCAGGTTTACAAACATATAAAAGGGTTGAATTGTTAATCAGAGCTGTAGCCAAAACTAATTTTAGTTTGATGATACTTGGAGATGGACCTTTGCGTGATGAACTGACAATAATTGGAACTAGATTGTTGGGAAGAAGTCGATTCGAGATCATGACTGTTAACCATGACCTAATACCTGGTATTTATACTGCTGCTAATGTTTTTTCATTACCTTCGATGTCGATTGAGGCATTTGGAGTGGCATATCTTGAAGCTATGGCATGTAACCTCCCCATTGTTGCGCCTGATGACAAAGTACGCAGATCAATCATCGGCGAGGCTGGAATATATACAGATGTGACAAATGCAAAACTATATGGGGAAGCATTAATCAAAGCAAATAATATGTCATGGAAAGATATTCCCAGAATTCAAGCTAATAAATATGACTGGGGTCTGATCTCCCAAAAATACTTGGATTTTTTCAATGAATTAATGTAACTAGCTAGTGGTTGGATATATGGGATAATTTGATAGAATAAAGCTGAGTTATGACAAGCACAGATAATCATAATCAGATAATATCGGTGGGTGGAGTTCTAATCAATGAAGATAAAATACTGATGGTCAAAAAAAATGATAAGTTTATGCTTCCTCAGGGGAAAGTTGATTATGGAGAACACCCGCAGGAATCAGTTACAAAACATTTCTTGGAAATCACGGGGCTATTAGTTGATGCTTTTGTACCATTTCGTACTTCATCAAGAGTAGATGAACATAATACACATGTGGTAGAGATTTTGTATTTGGTTGACTTGGTTGACGCACAAGATACCGTTGTGACTCTTTTGGATGAATATGAGGAGTATGTTTGGGTTAATGATGGTGATATTGCTGATTATGTTTCTGATGAAGATGAAGAAACTGCCATATCTATCAAAATTGCATTCGAGCTATATCTGGATTGGAACAAACAATTAAATTAACTTCGAACTTTATATTTGTGATACGCTAGTTCCAAATGATCATCTCGGTAGTAATTGCTGCATATAATGAAGGTAAGTATATTTCTAGAGCATTGGCTTCGTTAGGAAAACAACAACTTGATCACGGTGACAATTTGGAAATTATTGTGATTGATGATGGATCGAACGATGATACAAGTACAAAAGTAAAGAAATATTCTAGTGTTAAATTACTTCATCAAGATCACAAGGGAGCTGCTCTTTCGCGGAATTTAGGTGTTAAATATGCTCGAGGAGAAATTGTAGTTTTAGTTGATGCTGATATGGAATTTGAATTGAATTTCGTTAGAAACTTAATACAGCCGATTAAAGATAATAAAACCAAAGGCACATTTAGCAGGAGAGAATTTGTAGCTAATTGGAAAAACTGGGTTGCAAGGTGCTGGAATTGGGATAACAATTTGCCTGCACAAATGAGGCTTCCTGCTGATGCTTCTGCTCTGGGAAGTGATTTCCGCGCGATATTGAAAAGTGAGTTTTTAAGAGTAAATGGATTTGATGATATTGGGTACAACGATTCATGGACATTGGCAAAAAAACTAGGTTATCAACCGATTGATGCAAAAGACGCTATTTTTTATCATCACAACGTATCTAGCTTGTCTGAGGCATATAATCATGCAAAGTGGGTAAGTAAAAGAAAATATAAACTGGGAAATTGGGGTAAGGTTGTAGCCCTGTCTCGAGTAAGCTTGCCTGTTTCTATTGTCATAGGTTTCTACAAATCTATTTTGCATCTAGAGCCGGGTTTTTTAGTTTATAAAATAGTATGGGATTTGGGATTAACATTTGGAATGATAGATATGTGGATTAGTGGAAAAACATCAAAATAAATTAAAATTAAATATGCAAATATAATTAATGAGAATTGCAATCGACATATCAAGTGCGGTGTATGGAACTGGTGTTTCTGTGTATGCTAAAGAATTGGTAAGAGCTATGGCTAGCTTGGATACGGACAATGAATTTGTTTTGTTTGCAGGCACGTGGAGACAAAAAAGTTGGTATCAAAATTGGTTTGGGGGAATGAATTTACCAAGTAATTTTGTATTAAAAATTATTCCACTTCCTCCAAGGTTACAATTAAGGTTATGGAATGATTTGAAACTGACACGGTTGGAATGGTTTATTGGAGAGTTTGATGTTTATCATAGTCTTGATTGGAGTTTGGCTCCGACGAACAAACCCACAGTAATAACTGTACACGATTTGTTTTTTCTTAAATCCAAGGAAATCCAACTGCATCCTTATTGGAAAAGTTTGGAGGCTAGATTAATAAATGCAAAAAAAAGAAATTTCCGTGTAATTGCGGTATCAAATGCAACGAAAAATGATTTGGTTAATATTTGCAATTATGATGAATCTTTAATACACGTTGTGTATGAAGCATGTCCATATAATTGGAAAAAGGTCGAAGACAAAAATAGATTGATAAAAACACGAAGCAAATGGGCAATTCCTGATAAATATATTTTGGCTGTAGGAACTCGAGAACCAAGGAAAAACTTGGTTCGTTTAATTGAAAGTTATAAACAGTTAAATTATAAAATTCCGCTGGTAATTGTAGGAAAAAGTGGTTGGGGAGATGAACATAATGTAAATGGAAAAAATGTAATCCTGACTGGATACGTGAGCGATAAGGATCTAATGTCACTATGGTCTGGCGCGAAAGGATTTGTCTATCCATCTTTATATGAGGGATTTGGATTGCCCATTTTGCAGTCTTTCGTATTAGAAGTGCCAGTACTTACATCGAATAATAGTTCCATGAAGGAAATTGCAAATGATGCTGCTATTTTGGTTGACCCGTACTCTGTTGATTCAATAAAAAAAGGGTTAGGAGAGCTAATCAATATGAGTGAAAAAGAACGAACCGATATGGTTACAAAGGGCTTGGCAAGAGCAAGGGAATTTAACTGGATAAATACTGCCAAAGAAACAATGAAGATTTATGAGCAAATAGCCTGATATACTGGTTGTATGGCTGTGAAAAAACCTGTAAGTGCTTTGCCTCCGCTCACAATTGGAATTGATGGAAATGAGGCAAATGTGACCCGTCGAGTTGGTTCAAATGTGTATGCGTATTATCTAATTAAGTCATTATACGAGTTAAATTCCTCCCATACATATATTATCTACCTTAAAGAACCCCCTCAAGCTGACATGCCTGTACCTCATGAGAAATGGCAGTATCGAATCATGCCATTTTCAAGGCTCTGGACACAAATTAGACTACCTTTGGAATTATGGATGACCTCAACTCGGCCCGATGTTTTTTTGAGTCCAGGACATTATGTTTCTCCTCTACTCCCTGTGCCTGTGGTGATATCAATTATGGATCTAGCGTATTTGACCCATCCACAGTTTTTTCGTCAATCAGATTTGATTCAGCTTCGAACTTGGACTCAAAGATCTATAAATAAGTCACAACACATCTTGACGATTTCTGAATATTCCAAAAATGATATACCTAAGTATTACCAGTATGACCCAAACAATATTACCGTAACTTATCCAGGAATTAATCATAATAAGTATTTCTTCCCTCAAAATGATGGTGATATCAATCGAGTTAAAAAACAATTTGGTATTTCAAAAAATTATTTGTTATATGTGGGGACTCTACAACCAAGGAAAAACTTAGATGGGTTAGTCAAAGCCTTTGCAAATTTGAAAATGAATGATTATCAACTAGTTATTGCAGGCAAAAAAGGTTGGATGTACGAATCATTATTTCAATTGGTCGAGAAAATGGGATTACAAAAACAAGTAATATTTACTGATTTTGTTTTGGACGAAGATTTACCTCCTTTGATGGCTGGGGCGCGAGCTTTGGTTTTGGTAAGTTTTTATGAAGGTTTTGGAATTCCAGTGGCTGAGGCTTTGGCGGTGGGAACACCAGCTGTAGTTTCAGGGGTTTCGAGCTTGCCCGAAGTCTTGGGGGGTGCAGGATTTAAGGTTGATCCAAATAATATCAAAAGCATTACTCAGGGTTTGAAAAAAATAATCAATCTTAACCAAACAGAATACAGTCAATTAATGGACAAAGGAATCGCACATGTAAAATTATTTCAATGGGATCGAGTTGCGGTGCAAACAAATAAAGTACTAGAAAAGATTTTTTTGCTTAATAATAAAGACTTATAATTGGAATTGAATGAAATATGATCTTTGTTCGCCTTTTTAGCCTAGGATTATTTATTATTTTGCTAGCAATAACTTATATGGTATACCAATCGCCTGCTAGCAAGTCCGGTAATATAAGCTGTGGGGATTGTGGTTGTTGTCAATCTACATATCGTCAATATGCTTGTAATCAAAAAAGACCTTTAGGTCAATTATGCACCACATCGGAGTGTGGAATGCCAATTAATTACGTTGAATGCAATAACAAGTGGGATGAGCAAATTGTTGAGGTAAGGAATTATTATAATAATTTTTTGAATCAGACAAGATAAGCTAAAATAATACTATGAAAGACAGACACGGAAAGGAATTATCAGGAAAGGAAATTAGGGTCAAAGTTATTCGACGTTTATTTAGTTATTGGGAAGATTTTGTTTTGTTAATTCTGGGGATAATTACTTTTGTGCCGAGCCATACTGTGAGAAAACTTTCATTTAAACTAGCAGGTTTAAGAATGCCAATGACAAGCACTATACACGTTGGATGTCGTTTTTTTGATCCGAGTGGAATACGGATTGGTCATGACACTATCATTGGAGATCGATGTTTTTTGGACGGGAGGGATGAACTAATTATTGGAAATCATGTAGACATAGCTTCCCAGGTACTTATATATAACTCGGAACATGATATTAATTCTGAAATTTTTGAAGCTACAAAAGGGAAGGTTATTATTCATGATTATGTTTTTGTTGGTGCAAGGGCGATAATTCTACCCGGAGTTACTATTGGCAAGGGGGCAATTGTAGCTTCAGGTGCTGTAGTAACTAAGGATGTTGATCCCCTAACCATCGTGGGAGGAGTTCCTGCAAAACAAATTGGGGTAAGAAAAAACAAACAATTATCATACACGTTAGGAAGACCACGATTATTTCAGTAACATGTCAATAAATACAGTTACGTTGTCTGTAATAATTGTAAATTGGAATACAAGTGAATTACTTAGGCAATGTCTGACAAGTTTGTATGGGAATCTACCTTTAGAACCTATTGAAATCATTGTAGTTGACAATGGATCTTCTGATGAAAGTGTAGAAATGATTAAAAACAATTTTCCTGATGTAGTCTTGATTAGAAATAAAGACAATCTAGGATTTGCAAAGGCAAATAATCAAGGAATGAAGATAAGTAAAGGGAAGTATTTGGCTCTGTTGAATACTGATACTCAAATAGACCACGATGTATTTGGGCAGTTAATTAATTATCTTGAACACAATAGTGCCACAGGAATTGTAGGACCTAGACTTAAGAATTCTGATGGTTCGTTACAGTTTTCTTTCGGTCATTTGCCGTCATTATGGGGCATATTTGCTCAACAAGGATTGCCCTTACATGCAATTCCATTATTAAAAAGATTTTTACCCACGTTACTTGATACAAATAAAAACCAATATAATTACACGCACAAAGTCGGTTGGGTTAAAGGGGCTTGTTTCGTTATTAGAAGAAAAGTATATGAAAAAATTGGTGGATTAGATGAAAAAGTATTTATGTATATGGAAGAAGTTGAGTATTGCAAGAGAGCTTGGGATTGTAATTATGAAGTTAATTATTATGCAGATGTATCAGTTTGGCATTTGGAACGAGGAAGTTCAAAAGATGGTAAGCGTGGATCAATATTAGGAATATATAAAGGCATTTATAATTATTACAAAACTCACAAACCCAAATGGCAATTATATGCTGTTACTGGCATACTCAGATTTGGTGCAATTATTAGATTAATGAAAGACTATAAAACATATTCGGAGGCATTAAGAATAACAAATTAATATGAACATAGATAATTTACTATCAAGATTAGATATTTATTTAATTAAACTGTTACGACTAGGAATTGTTTTATTGATAATTGGAATTCCTGCATATCCTAAATTCCCAATTTTGAGTTTGCCCGGAACTTATGTTTCTATTAGAGCTGAGGATTTCTTGATTGCCATTATAACTTTGGTGTGGATTATTTATATTAGAAATAAGTGGCAAGAACTATGGAACATGAATGTAATTAAGGCTGTTGTCTTGTTTCTTAGTGTTGGTGTTGTAGCGAGTTTGAGTGCAATTTTATTAACCCAAACTGGTAAACCATTTCAAATTATTCTACATACAATGCGAAGGTGGGAATATCTGGTCGTATTACCAATTATTATAAGCATTGTTAAAACCCGAAAAGATGTACTTTATTATTTGAAAGTAGTTCTTCTTACAATCATTATTGTTTTGATATATGGATTGGGACAAAAAATCTTTGAATGGCCAATTATCTCAACTATGAATAAGGAATATTCTCAAGGAATTGCTCAAGCAATAATGAAGGGTGGTCGCATAAATTCTACATTTGCCGGTCATTATGACTTAGCTGCGTACGGAGTAATCATGATGAATATTTTGTTTGGGATCCTGGCTGCAAGCAAATTTAAGACTTCAAAAATATATATTGTTGGTTTGATTTTGGGAGTTGGCTGGATATTAGGAGTCTCCGCGTCAAGAATTTCTTTTGCTGCATACTTGGGTAGTATTTTGGTAACGATGACACTAATACGCAAATGGCTGTGGATTGTGCCGGTTATGGGAATTAGTCTGTTGGTTTTTCTAAAAACGCCATCCTTAATGGATAGATATTCGGAAGCTTTTCGATATGAATTTCTGCCACGGATTGCAAATATTGAATGGTTTTGGAATAAAACTTCAACTGGAGATAAAGATATTGCTATTATTCCTACGATAATTCCAACTCCAACATTGGCGACACTAGACTCAACTAATGTAATAAATCAAGAACAAGATTTTATTACAAATAACATTGCTGAAGTAACTCCGACTAAAACACCTAAATCGATCGCCGGAACACAGTTACAATATGTGCAACCACCTGAAGATCGATCAACCGCAATTAGGTTTAAGGTCGAGTGGCCACGAGCAATAAGGGCATGGATGAAAAATCCACTGTTGGGACTTGGATATAGCTCTATAACTTTAGCAACTGACAATGATTATTTAAGAGCATTAGGAGAAGTAGGACTGTTGGGATTTAGTGCTTTTGTGATATTACTAATTAGTATTTTTGTGGAGATGATAAATTTTTTGAAAAAGAAATTCAAAACTTCGGACGGTGCAATAGTCATTGGATATTTAGGAGCTATGGTAGGGTTCCTAGCAAATGCTATGTTTATTGATGTGTTTGAAGCTTCAAAGGTAGCCATCTATTTCTGGATTTTGACTGGAATTTTTATTGCGTTTGTACGCACATATGGTCAAAAACATGCAGATCCAATTTTATATAAAAAATAACTATGAAAATATTAATGATTACACCATATTTGCCCTTTCCAATTGTTTCTGGTGGTCAAATTCGTAGCTATAATTTATTGAAGAATTTATCTAAAAATCACGAAATAACACTGATAAGTTTTATAAGAGACGATGAAGAGAAAGTTTATTTAGATGAATTAAAGAAATTCTGTACAAAAGTAATTACATTTAAAAGAACTTCCAAAGCATGGCACTGGCGGAATATTATTTTGGCAGGAATCACAGCTTATCCATTTGTAGTTTGTTTGTATTTATATAAGCAAGTAAAGCAAATAATAGAAACTGAACTATCAGAAAATAAATATGATTTAATCCATGCTGAAACTTTTTATGTGATGCCAAATATTCCTAAAACCAATGTGCCAATTCTATTAGTTGAACAAGTAATTGAATATTTGGTTTATCAAAGATATACAGAAATGTTACCTTGGTGGGCTACTCTATTGAAGCCGATACTAGGAATTGATGTTTCTAAAATTAAAAGATGGGAACGATATTACTGGGGTCAGGCACAAGGCTTAGCTGCAATGTCGGTTGAAGATAAAGAATTCATGTTAAATTTGGAGCCGAATCTTAATATTGATGTAATCGCAAATGGAGTAGATGTAAATTACTTTACTCAAACAAGGAAAAATAAAAAGGATAGGCCCACCGTATTATTTGTAGGAAATTTTAAATGGTTGCCCAATAAAGATGCTGTAAAATTTCTGACGACTGAAATTTGGCCAAAAGTTAAGAAACAAATTCCTAAGGCTAAACTTTGGATTGTTGGTAGGAACCCAACTCAAGATATTTTAGCATTAAATAAAAAAGATGAGATAATTGTTGATGCTAGTGTGGACGATATTCGTAATGCTTATGCTAATGCCGATGTTTTGTTAGCTCCTATTAGGAATGGAAGGGGTACAAAATACAAAATACTTGAAGCTATGGCGACCAAAACTCCAATTGTGGGAACTCCTCTAGCCGTTGAAGGAGTCGATATAATTGATAATGTCCATGCGCTTGTAAGCGAAGAGCCCGATATTTTAGCTAGATATACTGTTGAGATATTACGTAATAAAGTGAAAGGAAAATTGCTGGCAAATGCAGCATTTAAATTAGTCGAGAAGTCTTATAGTTGGGACGGAATATCAAGTAAGTTAGATGAGGTTTACAAAAGATTAGGAAAAAATAATTAATATGAAGAAAAAGAAAACAGATGAAAAAAATAATTTATCAATTGTGATTTTGTCATATAACGTCAGAGAATTGTTGGTAAATTGTATTGACTCACTCTTGAAAGATCCTGATTCAATAAATTGGCAGATAATTATCGTAGATAATAACTCGCAAGATGATTCTGTTAATTTTATTAAGAAAAACTACCCCAATATTCTGTTAATTGAAAGCAAGAATAATTTGGGGTTCTCTGCCGGTAATAATCTGGCAATTGACAGAATTGAAAGTAAATATGTGCTATTTTTGAATCCAGACACTCTGGTGAGGGCAAACGCAATTTCTACAACCTTGAGATATTTATCTGCCCATCCGCAAGTTGGAGCAGCCACATGTAAAGTTGAATTGCCAAATGGAATAATAGATGAGGGCTGTCATCGAGGTTTCCCAACACCATGGAATGCACTGTGTCATTTTAGTGGTTTATCGAAAATATTTAATAAAAGTAAATGGTTTAGTGGCTATATTTTGGGTTACAAAAATTACAATGAAATTCACGAAATAGATGCTTTGACGGGAGCGTTTATGATGATACCGACTTCTGTCGGTAAACAACTTGACTGGTGGGATGAAGATTATTTTTGGAATGGCGAAGATATCGATTTTTGTTATCGAATTAAGCAATTAGGATTAAAAGTTATGTACTTACCTGATGTAAAAATTACGCATTTTAAAGGATCCTCGGGTGGATATAAAAAGAATAGCCATGGAAAAGAGACCGTAAACAAAGAAACAAAGATATTGGCGGCAAAATCTTCAACTCAAGCGATGAAAATATTTTATGAAAAGCATTACAAACAGAGATACCCTCGATGGCTAACATGGATCAGCTTGCGTGGAATTGATTTGTTAGAGAAGGTGCGTGTTCTTCCACTTCAATTGAGTAAATAATTATGAAAATAGCAATTGATGCAAGATTCTGGGGATTAGAGAATACAGGTCTTGGTCGATATACCATGGGATTAATAAATGGACTGAGTTTTAACAACGATCATAATACTTACTATTTATTGTTAAGACAAAAATATTACAACCAATTTGATACATTGAATTTAAGCGATAAATTTGTACCTGTATTAGCCGAAGCAAATCATTATTCGATTAAAGAACAATTAATGCTGCCGATAGTTTTAGCTAAAGTTAACCCTGACTTATATCATGCTTTACATTTTAATATTCCGGTCTTTTGGTATGGGAAAATGGTAGTTACAATTCACGATCTAATTACCCAGTACTCTGTAGGATTTGAATCGACCACATTACCACGCTTTAAATATCTACTGAAGTGGTATGCACACAATATTGTTTTGAGACAGGCGGTTTGGAAATCAAAACTCATATTTGTACCTTCGGAATTTACTAAACATAATTTAATAAGTAAATATAGGTACTTAGATAAAAAAATAAAAGTAATTTATGAGGGTATTGATGATATTTATTGCAGGAGAATAAATAAAAAGAAAAGTCTTGAGAACATATATAAAATTCCCAACCATCCGTATATTGTATATACAGGTAATATTTATCCTCATAAGAATATTCCAACCTTGTTAAGAGCGTTAAAAAAATATAACTTAGAAAATAATGAGCCATACCACTTACTAATTGTGTGCAGTAGATCAGTTTTTAGTGATAGATTGAAGGAAATAATTGTTAAGGAGAAAATGAGCAAATATGTTCATTTCTTGGGTTTTGTCCCCGATATTGATCTAAGGGAAATATATGCAAACAGTAAAGCTTTTGTTACACCATCAAAGTTAGAAGGTTTTGGTTTGCCAGGATTAGAATCGATGGCGTCAGGAGCAATTGTTATTGCAGCAAATTCTTCATGTTTACCTGAAATTTACCAGCATGGAGCAATATATTTTGATCCTGATGATTTTGAAGATCTCACTAGCAAGTTAGTTGATCTTAATAATATGTCCGAAAGCACAAGACAAAGAATTATTAATGCTAATGTAAAATATACAAATCAATTTTCTTGGGTAAAATTAGCAAAAGAAACGACTGCTACTTACGAGAAATTGCTAGCTTAAAAGTAAAACTAGAAACGTGAATAAAAATTTGGTTTTGAAAAATCTAAGAGTTGCTCTGGTCTATGATAAAGCTGTGACTTGGGGAGGAGCAGAGCGTCTACTTCTGAACCTACATGAAATATTTCCCGACGCACCGCTATACACTCTGGTGAAAAAAGATAATATAGAATGGATTAATAAATTTAATAATATTTATGCTTCTTGGGCACAAAGAATTCCCGTTATCCGAAACTATCATCAACTTCTAGCTCCATGGGCGGGAGATTTATTTAGTGGATTTGATCTATCAAAGTATGATCTAGTAATTTCAATTACAAGTTATGATGCTAAATCTGTTGTAACTTCACCCAATACTTTACATATTTGTTATTGCCTTACTCCTAACAGATTTTTATGGGTAAATCCCGGTTATGATGCATATCGTGGATATGGCTTATTGACGCCATTGATTAATATTTTTAAGAACTATTGGTTAACTCATTTGCGAACCAGCGACCAATACCATGCTACTTTCCCTGATAAATACTATACTTTATCTGAACTTGTTAAAAAAAGAATTTGGAAATATTATAAACAAGACAGTCTGGTTATTTATCCTGGGGTTGATACTAAAGTATTTATAACAAAAGCAAATTCAAACTTTTTTGACAGAAAATATTTTCTTGTGGTATCTCGGCTTACTGGTTATAAGCACATATCTCAACTAATTAAGATATTTAATAATTTGTCATACACGTTATTAATTGTCGGCGAAGGCTCTGATAAAGAAAAATTACAAAGTGAAATCGAAGGTCAAAATATTAAGTTGTTGGGAAAGGTTAGTGAGAAAAAATTAATTGCATTGTATCAAAATGCATTTGCTCTGATTATGTTGCAAGAAGAGGATTTTGGATTAGTAGTTCTGGAATCAATGGCCTGTGGGACGCCAGTAATTGTTAATGTAAAAAGCGGTGTAACTGAATTAGTAGATAATGGAATTCATGGTGTAGTACTTGATGTCATAAATGAAAAAACGACGATGTTGGCAATTGATAGAATAATCGATACAAAATGGAATAAAGAAAAAATAAGAGCAAGAGCTTTATTGTATGACTGGAAAAATTTCAGGTCAGCAATTAAGTTAGAGATCGAGAATGAATGGAAAAGATTTAATCAAGATTAAATAGTAGCTTTGCATTTTGTGTTGTTTGGTGGGCAATTTGTTCAACTGAAAACTTTTTTATTTTTGCAACAGCTTGTGCAATCAAGGGAAGATTCGCAGGGACGTTTGGGTAATCTTTAGTAGACCTTAATGGTTCAGGAAGTAAAAAAGGCGAATCTGTTTCGAGGACTATTAAATCTAGAGGAACTTGTCTTACAAAGCTTTGTTTATTTGAATCATACGTAATATCGCCATCTACGCCAATGAATATGTGATGCTTGATTGCCAAATCTAATAATTCTAAGTTTGATTCACAGCAGTGGAAAACAATTTTATTTGTAAATTTGGAAGATATAATTGATTTGACAATTTGAATTAAATCTTCACTCGATTCTCTGTTATGAATTATTATGGTTTTATTGAATTTTTGTGCAAGCTTGATTTGTTTGATTAATAATTCTTGCTGTAAACGCCTCTGGGGAGTTGTCTTGGCATAGTAGTAGTCAAGTCCTACCTCTCCTATTGCCACAACGTGAGGATTCTCAAGCATTAATTCGATTTGATTAATTAATTGTAGCGAAAAATCTGGTTTTAATACCTCTTCTGGATGAATACCTACTGCGGATTTGATTTGATTGGGATATTTGTCCGCAAGCTGAAGAGCAACAAGCGAACTGGGGATATCGATCCCTGGGACAATTAGCTTAATAATATTTTTAGATTCACAGTTAAGTATATGCTGATCTATATCTTTGGTTAATCTTTTGAGATTAAGATGAGTGTGAGTATCAATAAAAGTTGGTTCCATGATTTATTTATTATAATGAAATTTGATTAATTAAGGCTTTTGTTAATTTTACAAATTATAGGATATAATATCACCGGTTATGAAATTAAAACAAAAACTAGTAATTTTAGTGCCAACGTATAACGAGATTGAGAATATTGGGTCAATGCTTGAGAAATTAGATGAAGTTCTAGGGAAATTAAAAAATTACAAGACAACTGTTTTGGTTATTGATGATAATTCACCTGATGGAACTGCTAGGCTAGCTAAGAACTATAAAGCTAATTCAGTTGGTGTTAGATTATTGATAGGTAAGAAAAATGGGCTAGGAACTGCGTTAGTCAAAGGATATAAATATGCAATTAATGTACTAAGTGCTGATTTGGTTGGGTCGATTGATGCAGATTTTTTGTTTAGTCCGAGAGACTTACCAAAATTGGTTAAACTGATTGAAAAAGGGTACGATGTGGCCATAGGTTCAAGGCATCACAAAGGTGGATTTAAAGTTGCTAATTGGCCATTATCTCGATACATTACTCACTGGATTGCAAATGATTTGTTTGCAAAAATCATAGCGGGTAACCGTGAAGTAATAGATCACAATGGTAACTTCAGAGTTATCAAATCAGATTTACTAAAAAAAATTAATTGGGCAAAAGTACCAACTAAAGGATATGGATTTTTGAATTATATGATTTATGAAATGAATAAATTTGATGCTAAATTTGTTGAAATACCAGTCAAACTTACGTGGAGAACGCGCGGGGAAAGTAAAGTAAGTTTCAATCCGCGATATTTAAGATCATTTATGCAGGATACTTTTGAATACATATTAATTTGTTTTAGAATTAGATTTGAAAGAATTTACAGTTATTTACGTCAATTACCTCTTTATAATCTTTAGCTTTGGAGAGTAGACTTATACAGATTATTAATTAATATGAACATTGTTGTAATTAGTCCAACTTATAATGAAAGAGAAAATGTCAAGATATTAATTCCTATTTTGGAAAAGGAATTTGGAAAAATAGGCAAACACAAAATGATGGTTTTGTTTGTAGACGATAACTCCCCTGACGGGACAGCAAATAAAATTAGTAAGTTCCAAAAAAAATTTGACTGGGTAAAGTTGTTAAAACGAGAAAAAAAACAAGGGCTTGGCATGGCATATGCAGCTGGAATGAAGTACGCAGTAGAAAAATTAAAAGCTGATGCGTTTATTGAGTTCGATGCGGACATGCAACACAAACCCGAAGACATTAAACGTCTAGTGGCTGAATTTGATAAAGGATATGACTATGTGATTGCCTCAAGATATATAAAGGGAGGCTCGATTCCTAGCGACTGGGGTATTGATAGGAAATTACTAAGTGTTGTTGGAAATTTAGTCGCAAGAGTGATACTAATGACATGGAAGATCAATGATGTAACAACAGGCTTCAAATTAACACGCGTTAAAGGCTTTTATGAAAAATTAAATTTGGATAATTTAATTTCTCGACAGTTTGCTTATAAGATTCAGTTATTATTTGAAACAGTATCTGCTGGAGCAAAGGTTAAGGAGATCCCAATTGATTTTATGTCGCGCACAGAAGGCGAATCTAAATTGATCAAAAATGAAATGATGGAAACCATGCGGGTGATCTTGACATTACAGAAGAATAATCCTGCAATTAGAAAATTTGTGAAGTTTGGAGTCGTAGGATTTATCGGATTTGTGCTTAATTCTATGGCACTGGAATTATTTCGGCGCATGAGTATAACTCAGACATTAGCACAAGCCTCAGCCCCACTGCACAACATATGGGGGTTGAGAATTATGGAAGAACCTTCATCTTGGGCAGCAGCATTAGCGGCAGAGGTAGCAATATTGTCAAATTTTAGCCTTAATAACATGTGGACATTTAAGTCAGAAAGAATCACAAATATATTTAGATTAATAGGGAAATTTATACAATTTAATATTACTTCAATTGGAGCTGTGATTATTCAATTTGGAGTGATTGGAAGCGCTGTTTATTATTTCCATGATAGTACTTTGGTTAGGCAAATTGCACTGATCGTGTCAATTGGTTTATTTATATTGCCCTATAACTATCTGATGTATACCAAGGTGATTTGGAAAAAAAAGAAGAATTAAATCTATATTGAAATTTAAAGTAACTTAGTCCAGTCACTAATGGGAACCGTATTACCTGCAATATAGTTTATTGAGAAAAGATAAATTGGAATGATGATAATTAGAATGGCTTTTTTGACAGTAGAATGGGCTAAGTAAGGTGCGTATGCAATGATAAGAAACGGAGCTAAAGGAAGCGCATAGCGTGCAATGTCTCGATGCTGAACAAATAGTAGTGAAGTAAAGAAAATTAGGAAATAATAAAAAATCAAATTACGATGACGTTGATAAATCAACATAAGAGCCGTAGCTGAAATCAACATCCACCAGATTATGTCTTCAAGCCAAAACGTGCCGACCCAGACGGCTTGGAAGTTGAACATTTGAAATGGAGGCCAGAAGAGATGGATGTTGTCTCCTGATTGGAAGTAAGCAAAGAAAGATCCATATCTTTGGGCATAGAAATAAAAAACGCTAATTAAACTCAGGGGCAAAAGCAAGATTGGCCAACTTCTCCATGGCAGATTATACCAATTATGTTTGGGATTACTCTTGAATTGGGCTAGATATTCATGAAGCAAACTTAAGCCCATGGCGGCAAATAACAATATGCCCGGAGGCTTAGTAGCAACACTTAGAGCTCCAGCAATACCTGCTTGCATGTATTTGCCTCGGAGAAAAGCGTATACGCTCCATAGTGTAAAAAACATGAATTCTGGCTCGGGAGTCCCGACCGTGCGAGCGATTACTAATCGGGCCGGGAGAATTAATAAGCACAACGTTAGAAATAAAGATTGAGGAAGTTTGAGATAAAGAGCAAGTTTGTAAAACGTGATAGCTGCTAAGATCATAAATACAACGGTAGAAATTAACATGGCATAAACATAATTGGTAAATAAACCGAAAAATTTAATGGTTAATGGATAAAGGGGAAAATGGGCTGCATAATACTCAACGGGTAAATTGAATTCAAATTGTTTAAGAGCTTGGGGATCATAGAGTGTCTTGGCAATTGCAATGTAATAGGGTCCATCATAATTACTAGCTACAGTAGCTAACCCTGAATCAGGTACAGGAATGCCCCAAATTGGATAATTAAAAATAAATGGAAGCCAAATAATAATTGTAGATACCAGCACAGCTAAAACAATAATTGCGGTCTTACGGTAAAAATCCATAAAGATTATTATAAACTTATTTGTAACCTATTTAAGTACTGTTTATCTTAATTACAGTTGGTATACTAGTGATTATGAAATTTGTGCAGAGAAGTAAGAAAAAATCTGCATCTAAACATGCTAATTTATCCAAACCTGCGAAAAGTGAAAAAAAACAAAGTGAGCTCGTTTTGAATGAATTATCGGTATTTTATCCTGCATATAACGAAGGAGAGAGAATCGGCAAAACCATAGAAAAAACATTTGCGTATTTACCTAAGGTTGCAAAAAAATATGAGGTTATCGTAGTCAATGATGGTAGCAAGGATAATACAGGCAAGGTGGTTGAGAAATTGATGAAAAAGTATAGAGACTTGAAAATGATAACTCATTCACCTAATAAAGGTTATGGGGAAGCTCTAAAAACTGGATTTGCAAATAGCCAATATGAATGGGTAGTATTTACCGATTCTGACGGGCAGTTTGATTTTGGGGAGATAAGTGAATTTATTAAAACTCAACAAAAAACCCAAGCTGATTTGGTAATTGGCTATTACAAAAAAAGAGCTGTGCCTTTTTATCGCAAGCTGAATAGTCAAGTTTGGCAATTGATAGTGTATGGACTATTTGGATTGAAAGTTAGAGATATTGATTGTGCATTTAAATTAATCAATAAAAAAGTAATTGAAAGCATTGGCCCACTTGAGTCAGGCAGAGGCGCTTTTATCTCAAGTGAGTTTCTAATCAAAGCTAAGAAAAAAGGTTTTAAGATCGTGGAAATTCCGATTACTCATTATGCCAGAGCCGGAGGCAAAGGAACTGGTGCGAATTTGGATGTGATTGTACAGTCGTTTGTTGATCTTTTTTCTCTTTGGGTAAAGTTAAGAAACTGATAAGCTATTTAATATGACGATGGCGGAACGACTGAAAAAATGGATTGCAAAAAATAAGAGAGAATTTGGGGCAATATGTTTGATCCTATTTATAGCTACAGTAATGCGTACCTGGCGAATCAATGAGTACATGACTTTTTTGGGTGATGAAGGGAGAGATGTGCGAATTGTAAGTAAGATAATAACTCAAGGAAATTTAACCTTTATTGGACCTATGACTAGCGTAACTACAAGCTCGGGACACATGTATTTGGGACCTGCATATTATTATCTCATGGCGCCGGCGTTATTTTTGAGTAACTTGTCTCCTGTTGGACCTGCGTTAATGGTCGCTCTATTATCAGTCGTAACTTGTGGGCTGATTTGGTGGGTCGGCCGATCTTGGTTTGCACCGATGGCGGGACTAATTGCAGCTTTGATTTATGCAGTTTCACCTACGATTATCATTTATTCTCGTTCTTCTTGGAATCCAAATGTAATGCCACTGTTTGCAATATTGGCAGTCTGGTTTGGGTATCAGGCTCGAAGAAATTCTAAGTGGTGGATTGGTTCCTCAGCCATGATTGCACTAGCACTACAATCACATTATCTAGGACTATTATTAGTTCCGGTTGTAGGCTTAATTTGGTTAGAGAAAATTTGGGGCGAATGGAAAGAAAGTAAACGAATTAGTAAAGAAACTTGGAAACATTCTCTACTTGCGATAGTGGTATTTGGATTGTTTCTAATCCCTCAGTTATTATTTGAATCTAAACACGGTTGGATAAATATGCGAGCTTTGAGTGCATTTTTTACCGAAAGACAAACAAGTGTGAATTTGAAGTTTTATAAAAAAATGGGCGAATTGTGGCCGTTAATAAAATCAATTTTTAATAGCATTATCGGAGGCATTAGTCTGGGAAAGAAAGAAACTAGCCTGACTGTAGAAATTACAATTGCAGCGTTAGGATTGACTACCTTACTTGGAGTTTGGAGGAAAAAAATCACATTTGCATATTTGATTATGCTCGCTTGGTTTGGATTTGGGATACTGGGACTTCTTAGTTATAAACAGAATATATTCGACCATTATCTGGGCTTTATGTATCCACTCTTGCCATTAATGGTTGGCTGGTTAGTTTGGCAGATTAGCGAGAAATCTCAAACTTGGGATAACTGTGGAGGCTGTTTGCAGATGCGTAAGTTCTGGGCTGGACTACTAACTTTTGGGATAGTCTGGCAGCTATTAATTCATAATCCATTACAAAGTAATCCAAATCGACAATGGCAAAAAACTCAAGAAATTGCAGATTTGATAATAGAAAAATCTAATGGCAAACCCTTTAATTTGGGACTTATTGCTGACGGAAATTATGATGAAGGTTACAGATATGCACTTGAGAGGAAAAAGTCGCAGTTAACAGCGATTGATCCGCAGATTAAAAACACAACAACGGATCAGTTGTTTGTGATTTGTGAGATGACTTGCAATCCCATCGGCCATCCACAGAGCGAGATAGCTAACTTCGGATGGGCAGTAATTGAAGATCAATGGCAAGCGGAAGAATCAGGCTATAAAATATACAAATTGGGTCATTATATGGAAGGAAAAGAAAATTAATTATTTGGTAACTTTTAGAATAGAAAATTTTATTTCAAGATCTTGGGCTACTAGTTGAGTACGTCCAAACACCTCCTCCAGCACACTCGATAATTTGTCCAGATATGTATTTTCGACAACAATGCTACCTTGAGATTTTTTGGATAATTTTTCTCTTGCTTGAGTAAACATTTGAACTAGATCTCCTCTATCAGCATGAAATGGAGGATTGGACATTAATTGGTCAAAATTCCCGGGAATAGTTTTAAAATCTTGGGTTGTGATTGCTTGGGCTCTATCAGAAATTCCTAACGCATTAGCATTATCATTAGCAACTCTAACAGCACGAGAATTCACATCCACCATAGTAGATTCTCCGCTAGAATTAATTGTTGCTCCGACTATACCAATTGCTCCCCATCCACAACCCAAATCCAGGAGTTGATTGAATTGGACCAAGTTAGTATTTTCTAGGAGAAATCGAGTTCCCACATCTAAACCATCTTTGGAGAATAACGAAGGTTCGGTTTTTAGATCAAACTCTTGACCCAAAACTTTAAAGCTTATAGTTTTACGATATTTATCCAAGTTAAACGGTTCTGATTCCTGTAATTTGGTAGCTTTGACAATTCTAAAACCACCATCTCCACGGGCAACTATTTCGGAATTAGTTCCCATAACTTTTTCTAATAATTGAATATGCCTATCCGCGCCCATTTTCTTGTTAGATATTAAAATAAATTCCCCTTGCAACCTAAGCCCTTGAGCAGCTAAATGAATATTGGATTCAATTAAATCCATGGCAGTAAAACCTTTTGGGGAATAAACCACGCTATCTACTCCCTGAGCTAGAAGTTCATCTAGTTCGTCATCTTCGATAGTCGATACGTTTCCGACGATGTAATTTTTATCTACATTTTTTGCGGACAGTGACCTGTCAGAAACGTTAGAATCATACATGCTGATTTGTGTATGGGGATTCATCCTTGCGAGAGATAAGCCCACATATCCTTCTTGAGATTCTGTAATCAATGTTCTTTGGCTGTGAGATAGATCGATGTACCTAGCCGCCATATAAGCTTGGGGAACTTGTTTATCAAATTTGGTAATTACCCTGTCTCCTTTACCTGTAAATAAAACTAAATCCTCAAGCTCTGGAATCCTCGATTGGACATGAGGAACATGACTTAGATCATCATCTGCTCGTTGTTTGGTTTTCATAGGGTGTATTTCAGCTGACCAACTAGAATTATAAGTCTCATTTATCCTATTATAACTTGGTAATTGTTTTTTCTCTGACCCCATATATATAGCTATTATACAAATAATATAATCTATAGTAAAATTAACTCGCTGTCCATGCACCTTAACACTCAAGACAGTAACGTTTTTTTGTGTTTTGTTTTTCATAACCAAAGGAGATGTTAGATGCGTAAAATGCGAGGGTGGTTCGATTTTAGTACTCGAGATCTTGTGGTAATGGCAATATTGATCGGCATAGCTGGAATATTCCAAACGATTTGGGCTCATCTTATGTTTAGCGCTCAAGTCCTTGGTCCATTTCAGCCATTCTTTTCAGCAATCGGATTTAATATATGGAGTTTCTTGGCGATCTATCTTATTCGCAAACCGGGTGCTGGTGTTATTGTAAAAGGAGTTGCAGCAGTAATTGAGTTAATGCTCGGTAATCCTGTCGGACCCGTTGTTTTATTTTATGGGGCTGCTGAAGGATTTGCAGCAGACCTTGCTTTTGTGCTTTTCCGCCGAAAAGTCAACTTGAATATGATTATTGTGGGTTCTCTCTTGGCCCATTTCATCACTCTTCCTGTTGACATGTATCGAGATGCTGTCCCTCTGACACTTAATGCGGTACTTACCTATACAGGTCCTTCTATAATCGGCAAAGTTTGGATTAGCTGGCTTGTATTCCTTGCATTAAAGATGATCGGAAATGCCGGGATTAAGTACTCAACTGCTCCGATGTCTGAAACCAACGCAGACGAGATCTAACACAACATCTTTTTGGGGACGGCCAGCTATTGCCGTCCCCTTTTTATTTTTGGAGACAAAGATGATTAACATCCGCAACCTAAGCTTTCGCTATTCAAAATCATCACGAACGATTTTAGATGGAATAACGCTAGATTGGAGTAAAGGTGAAACGATCCTTGTTACTGGGAGAAATGGTAGTGGCAAAACTACATTAGTGAAGATTGTTTCAGGAATTATTCCATACTATACCGGTGGAATAATCGAGGGAGATGTTTTAATTAACTCAACTCCAGTGGAACAATCTAATCTCATAAAACGAGCTGGTAATCTTGGTATCGTGTTGCAAGATCCACTCACTCAAGTAACAAATTTAACTGTATGGGATGAGGTCGTTTTTGGAATTAAAAATCTCATGCTTTCACCTTATGAAATTTATAAGAAGAGTCATAAATCTCTTGAGATAATGGGTTTAATTAATATCCAAGAAAGGGAAACCCTCTATCTATCTGGTGGTGAATTGCAACGTCTTTCGATCGCAGGGTTGCTATCTATGAATCCTGAGATCCTTTTACTTGACGAACCTACTGCTAATCTTGATCCTCGAGGGATTGCTTCAATAGTCAAAACTATTGAAATACTACAACAACGTGCACCGCTGATAATTATTGTTTCACATCAGGGAGAATGCTTTCTCGATGTTGTTAATCGTATTATTACTCTTGATCAAGGCACCGTTATAGATGACTGTGATGTAAATCAATATCGTAAAGCTGAGCGTAATCCAAGTTATGATTTTGAATACATGCATTCCTACTTATCCACAACTGTAAAGGGGAAAATTATATTCGAAGGTAAACACATGTGTTTTTCATATCCCAACGGACCACTAATCCTTAATGACATTGACATGGTTATTCGAGAGCATGAGAGAATCATCTTGACAGGGGCAAATGGTGAAGGCAAGACGACTCTTGCAAAGATTATTTCTGGGTTACTTAAACCGAAAGGAAAACTTTTTTCTACAATCAGACGCGTAGCATATATTCCACAACAGCCAAGTTTGTCGTTTCTGGGTAATTCAGTTATTGATGAATTGACTTGGGGACTGGAGTTGTCTGAAGATGAAGTAGATGATTTATTACATCTTTTCAGCTTATCCGATCTTAAAAATCACTCACCTTTTCAATTGTCAGGGGGTGAACAGAAAAGATTATCACTTGCAACTTCGTTTGCAATGAAACCAGATCTTTTGATATTGGATGAGCCTACTGCTGGACTTGATCAACATCAGGTTGATTCTCTACTCAACTATCTCTCTACTTTCACAGGGTCGATTATCTTAATCACTCACGACATTCGAGTCCTTGCTAACAATTCTTATCGTCTGATTGTTCTCTATGGAGGAAATATCATCTTTGACAATATGTCACATTTAATCTCAGCGGACATTGCTATACATTTGGGTCTGAATTTGATCAACCCTTCTATCAAGTATTCGGTTGACCACAATATATGGCCGATTGTATTTGGTAATAATGATGAGATGAGGTTTTCATGAAGATGATATATTCCAGTGGAGATACTTTGTTCCACCATATCGACGCTTATAGCAAGTTTATATGGTCATTAATTATTGCCGTTTGGTTGATGACAATACGAGACTTGCCCAGTGTCGCAGTTGCAAACTGTTTAATCTTTGCAACTGTTTATTTTGGAGCAAATATATCGTTCACGAAATATATAAGATTAGTATCGTTTGTGAGCTTCGGTGGCATATGGCTAATACTCTATCACGGTTATTTTCATTCGGGATCTGGGATATACGTACTTGGGATTCCCCTATCTTACCAAGGAATGGCCATAGGGCTTACAATCGGATTGAGAACATTTGGTCTTGTCGCCAGCGGATTAGCATTTTCAACCACAACTAGTCCTACTGACCTTGTGACTATGTTTGTCCAAATTGGGGTTCCTTATCGTATTGCACATGTGATATACCTTGGAGTTCGTTTCATCACTATTTTTGAACGAGACTTACAGGCTATATATGATGTGCAACAGCTGAGAGGAGTAACAAAACGAAGAAATAAGTTCATCAAAAGCCTAGTTGCTATGTTGGCCACACAATTGCGTAGAGTTGACGAAACGGCAATTGCACTGGAAACTCGAGCATTTGGTTTGTATGAAACACAAACAATCTTGAACCCTGTTTATTTAACAATGAAAGGTATCCTACTGCTGGGTATCAGTATAATTGTTATTTTGGGGTATTCAATTTTGTTCTAATCCAAGAAAGAAGAGAGCCTAAAAACTCTCTTCTTTCTTCAAAAGAATTCTGTCTTGAGGTCTAATTTGATTAGCGCGAAAATAGAGGGAAAACAAGTTCTTGAATGGATTGAGAAACTTCAGGTATGGATCGAGTTCCATCAATTACGAGAATATTATGAAGTTGCGATAACTCAAGATAACCTTGTCTGACTTGAGTATGGAAATCAAGGGCTTGTTGCTCGAAGATAGTTTGCTGATTTTGGCGATCTTCATTGGTATTACGACGCAGTGACTCCTCTACTGGGATATCAATAACAACACTAAGATCAGGAGAAATAAGAGAGGTTAACTCGCCATGGATTTGATTAATGGTTTCAAGTGGAACTCCTTGTGTATAGCCTTGGTAGACTTCAGTAGACAGGCGATGCCGATCTGAGACTACACTGACTCCTTGCTCAAGCTGAGGTATTAAACATTGGTTAACAAAAGCTCGGCGAGAAGCTACGAACATCCTAGTTTGAATGATGGGAGGAATTAAACTTATGCGTTTCTTAAGTAGCACTTCACGCAAGGCATTGCCCAGATTAGTGCCACCTGGTTCTCGTAGCGAAACGGCTGGAATATTTCGGGAATTTAGAAGCTCTGTTAAAATCTGGCATTGGGTAGTTTTTCCGGAATTATCAGGACCTTCAAGGACGATGAATTTGCCACGTTCCATGGGTTTGAGAATAACAGATTGAGAGGAAATTAAAATTAGGAAAATGAGCAGAAAAAAGCCCGCGCTTGTTTGCGCGGGCCTTTGAGAAAACTGGTAAGTTATCTGTAGATCATGAAAAAGAACAAGAGATTCGAAGAAGGTAGCCTAGCAAAAAATACTCTACCATGCTAATTAATCCTGACGGATGGTAACCAAAGAAAACCTGGAGAATATTGATTATAAAAACAATCAAAATCATAATCAATACAGTACGTGTCTTGGTGCCTGGGCCAATTTGATAGTTAACTGTATACAAAAATATGATAAGTATAGTGCTAAATACAAAGTAATCGACAATTGTAGGTACTAGCCAAATTGTACGAATTAATGAATCGATAATACTACCGATTGTGATATCCATGTCAATCTCCTTTATCAAGATTAAGGTGCTAAATTACTTAGTTCATGCAAGTTAATTGTATGTTAAGAAAATTTGTGATCTGAATTATAGCAAATAAATAAAACTATTAAAGCTAAAGGATAACAATCATAAATTTGACAGAATAAAGCCCGCGCTTGTTTGCGCGGGCCTTTGAGAAAATCAATATTTACCTACGCTAGGCTTGTAGATGATCATGGTAATTATGGCCAGTATCCAAGATGCGACAGCGATGAAAAAGCTTGGCAAATCATCAAATACTCCTTGAATAGTATTAATCAAGGCCAGAAACAAGAAACAGCCTGGGAGAAAAGATTCCCATTTCAATTCAATATCTTCCCTGCATTGACTGCTAATTACAGGGATAAATATGATGGCACATAAGATCCACTCGAGGTATCGCATAGTCCTGACGAACATGGCTACAAGGAATTCAATAACCATAAGTTTCCTCTCTTCCTTAGGTTGGTATTGCTTTAAAGTGCTTGGTTTATTAGTTCTTTCTACAAGTATTCTGTAAAGCAAACATTATACCAATAATCTATATTATAAGTCTAATTGGTTAAAAATAAAACATTAGCAGAGAATTATGGTGTACCATGTGGACAGACCAGAAATGGGACAGACAAAATATGGCAAACAAATTTGTGCTCAATAATCAACAAAAAGAAATCTTTGGGATAATTGAAAACAACAATCAGAATTACTTCATAACTGGTAAAGCAGGGACTGGCAAATCATATCTACTGCAATATCTGAAGCAAAATACGCGTAAAAACGCTGTCGTAGTTGCTCCGACTGGGGTAGCCGCATTGAATGTCGGCGGGCAGACAATCCATTCGTTTTTTCGGATTGAGCCTGAGTTAGTTAAAACTGAAGAGATGAAGGTTAGTTCACAAACGAAGAAACTGTTAATTCATGTAGATATGGTGATTATTGATGAAATTTCAATGGTGAGAGCTGATCTGATTGACGGCATTGATCAAGTAATGAGGAAGTCCAAAGATCCAGATCTCCCGTTTGGTGGGGCTCAGATTGTAATGTTTGGAGATCCATATCAATTGCCACCGATTGTAAGTGATAGCGAGATAAATAAATATTTCTCGGATAATTATGGTGGACCTTTTTTCTTCCATGGCAAGGTTTGGCAGGAGGCTAAGTTTGCGAAATTGGAACTAAATCATATCTTCCGACAGAGTCAGGCTGAATTTATTGATTTGCTCAACACCATCAGGGTTGGGAATGTGAACCACCATACTCTGACAAATATCAACCAAAGGGTGACGGAAAAGAATTCTACCAGTGCCCTTACTCTAGCTACAACCAATTATAAAGTTATGCAAATTAACAATACTCATTTGCATAAAATTGATAAACCGAGTTTCTTGTATCAAGCTTCAATGACGGGAAAAATGGATAAAAAATCTTATCCAGCTGAAGAATTGCTAATCTTAAAAGAAGGGGCTCAAGTGATGATGCTTAAAAATGACAAAGAAAAGCGTTGGGTAAATGGATCACTGGGAAAAGTTGTGAAATTAGATAAGGAAAAGATTATAGTTAGGATTGCCGATGAAGATTATGAAGTAGCTAAAGAAACATGGAAAAAAATTAGTTATTATTACGATGAGAATGAAAAGAAAATTAAGGAGCAAGTTATCAGTCAGTTTACCCAGTATCCCATCCGCCTTGCGTGGGCAGTTACGATACACAAATCTCAAGGTCAGACTTATGATCAAGTGAGGATTGATCTGGAGCGAGGAGCATTTGCAGAGGGTCAGACTTATGTGGCTCTAAGTCGATGCACTACGATCGAAGGGATAACTCTAGCTCGGGCAATTGAGATGCGAGATATCAAGGTTAATCCTATGATTCGAGAATTTATGGGAGATTATGAGATGTGAAAAAACAAAATAATAAAGTGATATTAAGTTTGAAAACAATTTATTCATTTGGTTTAGGAACTGGTACTCTTTTCATATACGGACCAATCATCGCCCCGAGATAGAGTAAAACAATTTTATCATCACGCTCACGCAACTTTGCATCGAAAGCTTCACCTGCTGTAGGGTGTTCCGCCCACCACTTGTCATGTTCAAATTCACTTGCTGTGATGTCAATAGGATTGGGGTTCTCTATCGGGGCTAAAATTCCTGCTTCTTCCAAAACTTCTATCAAGCCCGCTCTTTCTAGCCGTATTTCCGCATGCATCGGCGATATCGGGTTTTGGTTATTTGCTCGCAAAAACTCTATCAGACGCTCGCGTGTTTTGACATCAAGAGGTGGAATTTCTGAAGTATAGAGTTTGTTTTGTGATGATCGAGGTTCGTTTTCCATGTTTTAATTATATGTTATGGGACACAAGCATACTAATGCCTTTAAAAAATATCTCCTCAAGTTTGACTGGAAATCTTAACAAATTCTTGGATTGGGTGAAGGAAAAATATTTTTAGGTTTATGAAATTTGCGTTGCTTGTATCATTTGATAACTAAATCATATTTGCGCATAAATTGCTTGATAAAAAGTTCGTTGACAAAATCCGGATAATAACCAAGCAAATAAAGATCTTCTTCTTGACGACTGATAATAATCACACCTCCTGATAATTGGATTATTATGTGGCCGTAATTGGAATATTGCGGGGAAGGATACGAAAAAAGAAGAATCGTCGATCAAGTTTGTACTGAACTAATTTTAAGAAAAAAATACATACCTTCTTGAAGTGAGATTACTTGATAATCCGCCAGTGGTAACGGCAATTGACCTCTTAGCGCAAAAGTCTACGGCTTATGAGTAATTTACCAATTCCCTGAATTACACCCATGACCAAGGGAACGTATAACTCTGGTTTGGTTGTCAGAAATTGTAGACATGAATTTAAATATACATGGATGAAGTGTAAAAATTACAATTTGGATACAAATGATTTTATTTCATAATTCTGATATAAGTAGTAATGTATGTCAGAAATCGCAATGGAGATACCTGAAGGAGTGATAGCTAGTGAAAATCCGAAGCCGAAGGAAGAAATAGAAAAGGAATTAAATCCTGTTTGTAAAGAAGTCCTAAGCTATGTTGAAGAAAATGGTATTCCATTAAGCTTTGAGATGAAAAGGCTGTTGGAACTAAAAGATGATGGAAGGTATGGTGGGGCAATTGCTTTGGCAACTGGAGAATTGATGCGAAACTTAGCTCTATACGGAACTGGTTCTCAAGAAGTAAACGAAAGAATATTTGGCATAAACACTTATGAATCATGGGACGACATATTAGATTACATCAAAGATGGTAATCCAACTTTGAATGATGATGAAACACGTAGATTGGCTGAAATGGAGATAGCGGAAGTAATGTCTAATCCACGCGAATTCTATGGATTAACCCCATTGAATGAGTCAGTAGATACCAGCCCAATGGCAACTCGAATCATAGGGTTATTACGTCAAGCTACTTATCAAGAAACTCCACCTGAAGGAACACCAATATTTGATGCGGTAAGTGATCGGAAAACACGTTTTGCTAATTGCAAAGATAGTGAGTTTTATCTTAGTAAGACCTTGCCCGAATCTGCAGGCAGGAGAGAAGGGGCACGGACAATTGTTTATTGCGATGAAAGCGGTAGGGCAGTTTTATATCAAAAAGCGGGAGATTACCATATTGATACGCGGTCGAATTCTAATGCACACTTTGAGTCTGCGACTGCTATTAGCTTGTGTGAAATTTGTGTCAATGGAGTTATGCTTCCCCCTGGGACGCTAGTAGGTCTGGATACTATCCACGGGATGAATTATAGAAAATTTATGGATGATACGGTTATGGGAATTGACTAGATCACGGGGGTATTGCCACTAAGAGCTACCATGTATACTGATGAACCTATAGATCCAGTAACGACATTCGGCCAACATTATACTGATTTTCTTGAAAATATCTCTGCACACCGAGAATATGGATTGGGAGAGGAAGTTCCCACGTTGGAGACTTTTCGAGATTATGCAAGACAAGTTGTAGATAATTCAGGGAAATTCCCAGCAAACTTGCAAGACTAGCGCGTTATTGCTAATCTTAGCTGTTGACATAGGATATGAATCATGGTAAAAACATTGAATCTGTGTTTTTGATCCTTGTGCACAAATAAGGATTGTGTGATGTGCACAATTTTTTGTGTTTTTAACACTAACAACCGTAACTCATGACAGCAAGCAACCGTCTCTACTGGGGAAACCTCAATAAAAAACTGCCAGAACTTGATCTAACTGTCGTTCAGCGAGATTCTTGGGCATGGTTTTTGCGTGATGGGATCAGAGAGGCATTGAAGGAAGTGGCGATGGTTGATGATTTTACTGGCAAGAACTGGAGCTTGGAATTCTTGGATTTCTTCATTGGCGAACCCGAGATCAACGCTCAACATGCAATTCTCAAGACTGTTTCGTTGACTGCTCCACTACGAGTTTTGGTTCGATTGACCAACAAAAGATTAAATACTCAAAAAGAGCAAAAGGTGTTTTTGGGGGATATTCCATTGATGACCCAAAGGGGAACTTTTATTATTAACGGCGTTGAGCGAGGTGTAGTAAGTCAAATTGTAAGATCCCCTGGAGTTTATTTTTCGGAAGATACTGATCCTGCAACTGGGAAAAAACTAGCTAAAGCTGAGCTTCGACCGATTCGTGGTTCATGGTTAGAGTTTGAGTCAAGCAAAAACGGAATTCTCTATGCTCGGATTGATCGACGTAGGAAATTCCCTATAACCACATTCTTGCGAGCCGTGGGATACTCTACTAATGAAGAAATTCGCCAAGCCTTCGATGATGTGCGAGATTTGCCAAGTTACTCGATGATTGAAGCAAGTTTGGCTAAAGATGTGACACACAATAAAGATGAAGCGTTGATTGAGATTTATAAGCGTTTCCATCCTGGTGAACCAGCTGTGTTGGATAATGCTGAGGCATTGGTAAAGAACATGTTCTTTAATCCGCGTAGATATGACCTATCGCAAGTTGGACGATACAAAATTAACAAAAGATTGAAGATTGAAGGCGATCATGAAAAAACCCAACAGATTCTGACTTCTGAAGATATTTTGCGAACGGTTAAGTATTTGTTGAAACTACAACAAGGCGAAGGTCGAGTTGATGATATTGATCACTTGGCCAATCGAAGAATTCGCCGAGTCGGCGAATTGGTAGCCACGACTGCATTCCGAGTTGGATTATTAAGATTAGAGAGAGCTGTACAAGAAAAAATGAGTTTGGCTGATCCCGATGAAGATGCAATTGCCCCCATTAACTTGATCAACGCCCGCCCTGTGATTGCTGCAATTAATGAGTTCTTCCGTTCTAATCAGCTATCAACCATTATCGACCAGACTAATCCTTTGTCCGAGATTGATAATTTGCGTAGATTGTCAGTCATGGGACCTGGGGGGATTTCTCGAGAAAGAGCTTCTTTTTCTATCCGTGATATTAATTCTTCACAATATAGCCGCCTTTGTCCTGTTAGGTCCCCAGAAGGTCCTAATATTGGACTTGTAACTTACATGTCTTTATTTACCAAAATTAATGAATTTGGATTTATGGAAGCTCCATATTTCAAAGTTGAAAAAATTGAAAAAGATGGTGAAGTTAAGATGCGAGTGACAGATGAATTAGTTTATATGAGTGCTGATGATGAAGAAGAAAACCACATTACTCATGCAGATCTTGACATCGATGAGCAAGGGTTCATAAATGAAACTTGGGTGCCTATGAGATACCGAGGTCAATTCTCGGAAGGATCTGTAGACCAAGTAGATTATATCGACATCGTACCTCGACAAGTTGTCGGAAGCGCTGCTTCTTTGATTCCTTTCTTAGCCAATGATGACTCAATTCGGGCTTTGATGGGAACTCATATGCAATGTCAAGCCGTTCCGTTGGTTAGGCCAAGTGCCCCTGTGGTGGGAACTGGCATGGAAAGTGAGATTGCTCGAGCTATGAATTGGGCTGTGAGAGCTAGACACGATGGAATTGTCCGTTATGCAGATGCTGAGAAAATCGAATTGGAATTAATTGATGAACCTGACGCGCCTGTGGTTAATGATGATTATGTAACTTATGCTAAAGGAGTTGAAACCTATTCGGTAATTAAGTTCCGCAGATCGTCCCAAAGTACTTGTTATAACCAAAGAGTTTTGGTTAAGACTGGCGACAAAGTTAAGAAAAATGATATCATTATCGACGGCCCTGCTTGTGATGGCGGAGAATTATCACTGGGACAAAATCTCTTAGTAGCTTATGCATCATTTGATGGGCTTGGATATGAAGATGCAATTGTGATTTCTGATCGGTTGGTCAAAGAAGATCTATTAACCTCAGTTCATATTGAAGAATACAGCTCATCGGTTGTCGATACTAAACTCGGACCTGAAGAATTAACTCGTGACATTCCTGGAGTTAATGAATCAGAGCTGGCACGTTTGAGCGATGATGGAATTATTACTGTAGGATCTCAAATTGGACCAGGTGACATCTTGGTGGGCAAAATTGCTCCCAAAGGTGAAACAGAACTTAGCGCAGAAGAAAGATTGCTTCGAGCTATCTTTGGTGAAAAAGCTAAAGAAGTTAGAGACACTTCGCTAAGAATGCCTCATGGTGATCGTGGAATAGTAGTTGACGTACGCGTTCTTGATCGAGATAAGGGTGATGAACTGGAGTCTGGAACGATGAAAGAAGTCATTGTCCAAGTGGCTCAGATGCGTAAGATTACAGTCGGAGATAAATTGGCAGGCCGACACGGAAACAAAGGTGTTATCTCAAAAATTGTACCAGCTGCAGACATGCCGTTCTTGGATGATGGAACCGCAGTAGATATCATGATTTCTCCAATTTCTGTATTGGGACGTATGAATTTGGGTCAGTTAATGGAAGCTCAAATCGGTATGGCAATGTCAAAGAAAAATAGCAAAGTAGCTGTACCTGTGTTTGAAAGTATTCCTGAAGAAAAATTGCAAAAACTCTATGACGAAGTTGGTATGCCTGCTTCGGGCAAGGTTTATCTGCGCGATGGACGAACTGGAGAACAGTATGAAACGCCAACTATGGTTGGTATTGGATATATCTTGAAACTTATCCATATGGTTGAGGACAAAACTCATGCCCGTTCAACTGGACCATACTCATTGGTGACACAGCAACCTTTGGGAGGAAAAGCCCAAATGGGAGGTCAGAGACTTGGAGAAATGGAAGTCTGGGCCCTTGAAAGTCATCGTGCTGCACATGTATTGCAAGAAATGTTGACGATAAAATCAGATGATATCGTCGGTCGGTCCAAGGCCTTTGAAGCGATTGTAAAAGGAACTGAGATCCCTGAGTCCAATGTCCCTGAATCTTTCAAAGTCTTAGTCAAAGAATTGCAAAGTTTGGGAATTAACGTCCTTGCTCATGGAGCAAAATTAGTTGAAGAACCTATGGACGAAAGTGGCACAGAGCCTCTTATCGCATCAAATGACCCTGAGGTAGTTGAAAAAATCGAGGATGAGATCTTTGATGATGAACTTGGAGATGAAAACGTAGATGACGAAGAACCGACAGCCGATATGTTAGCAGAAACGAGCGACGAAGGCGCGGAGGTGCCTGATGCTCATTGACTACTACCGTAGTTATTTGCGATAATAAGCAGTTATGGACTTTAATCAATTAGCAGATTTCGAATCACTAGAAATAAGAGTGGCATCTCCAGATGACATTAAGTCTTGGTCGCATGGAGAAGTCACGAAGCCTGAAACAATTAACTATCGTACGTTGAAGTCTGAAAAGGATGGTTTGTTTTGTGAAAAGATTTTTGGTCCGACGAAAGATTGGCAATGTTATTGTGGTAAATATAAGGGGATTCGTTATAAGGGAGTAATTTGTGATAAGTGTGGCGTTGAAGTAACTCAGTCTAGAGTTCGTAGAGAAAGAATGGGTCATATTAACTTGGCTTGTCCCGTAGCTCACGTTTGGTTTTTTAAGGGGACCCATTCTAAATTATCACTATTGCTAGACATCAGTCCTAAGTCACTGGAATCAGTGGTTTATTTTGCTCAGTACGTAGTCTTAAGTGCAGACGAAACTAAAAGAGAAGAAACTGTTAAGTTATTAGAGGAAAATTTGAGCAGTACTGTCGAGCAAATTAAGAAAAACATGGAAGAAAGACTCGCTCAGATCGAAGTCGATCAAGAGGCAACCAGCGAAGATCTGAAAAGAAAAGTCAAAAACCAAGATCAGCTAACAATCGCCCTGCAAGAGCTACAGCTTAAGACTAAGAAGTTAATGCAAGCCACTCGTGATCAAGCTGTAGTTGATGAGGATAAAGGCAGAGAATTGTACAAGAGATTGCAATCAATTGTGAAGCAATTAAATAGTAGGAGTTTGTTAACTGAAGATGAGTATGTAAAGTTGTTGGAATACAATGCAGCTGATTTCTTTGAAGTTGGCATGGGAGCTGAGGCTGTGATTGAGTTGGTTAAAAAGCTTGATTTGAAAGCTATGTACGGTGAACTCAAACAAGATGTGGATAAATCAGTTAGTGCCAAACGATTAAAAGCCATTAAAAGGTTAAAAATCGTCAAGGGCATGATCGAAGCAGATATTAATCCAGTATGGATGATTATGACTATATTGCCTGTTTTGCCACCGGATCTAAGACCCATGGTGCAGTTGTCAGGCGGGAGATTCGCAACTAGTGATTTGAACGATTTGTACCGAAGAGTAATCAATCGCAATAATCGTCTACATCATTTAATTGAGCTTGGTGCTCCTGAGATCATTTTGAGAAATGAAAAGAGGATGTTACAGGAGGCTGTTGATTCACTATATGATGCACCACAAAGAAATCTAACAACACGGAGACAGCGTAGGGTTTTGCGTTCATTGTCTGAGATGTTGAAAGGTAAGCAAGGACGATTTAGACAGAATTTGCTAGGAAAGCGGGTTGACTACTCTGGCCGCTCAGTTATTGTAGTTGGACCTAATTTGCGCCTAGATCAATGCGGATTACCTAAAGACATGGCCTTGGAAATGTTTAAACCATTTGTGTTACGCCAAATGATTTTGCGTGGATTAGCACCTAATGTGAAGAGCGCTAAGAATATCTTGGAACGTCGACCACCTGAAGTGTTTGATATTTTGGAAGAAATCACCAGTAAACATCCTGTGTTGTTGAATCGAGCCCCAACTTTACACAAACTGTCAATTCAAGCCTTTTATCCAATTCTGATTGAAGGAAATGCAATTAGCTTACATCCTTGTGTCTGTGATGCTTATAATGCTGACTTCGATGGAGATCAGATGGCGGTTCATATTCCATTAAGCAAAGTAGCAAGACAAGAAGCCTCTGATTTGATGACTCCTGTAAATAATTTGTTACGACCAGCTGACGGAGTGCCGATTACCGTACCCGCTAAGAAAGAAATTGCCCTAGGAACTTACTATTTGACTTCCTTGGACGATATGATTAAACCCCACGAAGGTTTGTTTGGAACGACTGCTGAAGTTATCACAGCATATCAAAATGGACGCGTTGCTATGCGCCAATTGGTCACGGTTAGGATAAACGGTGAATTTGTCGAAACAACTGTAGGTCGAATTATGTTTAATGAAGTTTTGCCACAACCTTTGCAGTATGTAAACGAGCCAATCAGACAAACTACAGTTAAGGATTTATTTTCTAGGGCTTTGAAGATTTGCGACAAGAGCGAAATTGCTGACATGATTGACAATATTAAGCATCTTGGATTCCAAGCAGGAACTCTTTCTGGTCTATCTTTGTCAATCAATGATTGTCAATTATTACCTGAAAAAGATGAAATTATTGAATCTGCGAACAAAGAAGTGTCTGAAATTGAAGAAAATTACTCGATGGGATTGACTACCAACGTTGAACGCAAGAGATTGACTCAAGAAGTTTGGATTCGAACCACTGAGGAATTAGCTGACAAAACATGGAACGCTTTTGATAATGACAATCCAATTAAGTTAGTTATTGATGCGAAAGTGGGTCGTGTTTCACGCGACAATATCAAACAGTTGTCAGCCATGAGAGGCTTAGTTGTCGATCCAAACGGTAATATCATCGAAATGCCCACCAAATCTAACTACCGTGAAGGTTTGACTATTTTTGAGTACGTAACTGCTGCTCGCGGAGGTCGTAAGGGATTAACTGATACAGCTATTAAGACCGCTGATGCTGGTTATCTAACCCGCAGGTTGGTTGACGTGGGTCATGACATGATTATCAGAATCGAAGACTGTGGAGTTGAAGAAGGGTTGGAAATTTTACGAGCAACAAGACCAAATACTTTTGGTTATAGAATACTTGGACGATATGTAGCTAATGAAGTGGTAAATGCAAAAGGCGAAGTCATCTGCGATACCAATACTATCGTTGATGAAGTCATTGCTAACCTCATTCAAGAAAGCGATGTCGCAAGCGTTACCGTTCGATCACCTCTGACTTGTAAGTCGAAACATGGACTCTGTGCCAAGTGCTATGGCTGGGATCTATCAGACCGAGAGGCTGCTGACTTGGGGACTCCTGTTGGAGTCTTGGCAGCACAGAGCATCGGAGAACCGGGAACCCAATTGACTATGAGAACTAAGCATTCTGCTGGTGTCGTGGGAACAGACGTAACTCAAGGATTACCTAGAGTTGAAGAATTGTTTGAAGCCCGTTCACCTAAGGTGCCATCACCTATTAGTGAAATTGCTGGTACTGTAAGCATTAACGAGACAGAAACTGGATTTGAGATCACAGTAGAAAACAAAACAGTCAAACCTGCAGAGGTCAAAGTCTACTCTGCCCCACTTAGCAGTAAGTTATTGGTTGAGAATGGACAAACAGTACAAGAAGGTACTGCTTTGGTCACTGGATCTTTGGATTTGAAGGAAATCTTGAGGATCCAAGGTCTGCATAAAGTTCAAACATACTTGGTCGAGCAATTACAAGCTGTATATGAATCACAAGGAATTACCATCCATGATAAGCATTTTGAAGTAGTCGTACGTAGGATCACTGACCGTGTCAGGATTCATACTGCTGGCGATACGAAGTTTTTAATTGGAGATTTGATTGACCGAGTATCGTTTGAAGTCGAGAATCAAAGAGTTATTGCCGAAGGTGGAGAACCTGCTACAGGGGAAATGACTATTCTTGGAATAACTCGTATGGCTCTAAACGCAGATAACTCATGGTTGTCAGCGGCATCATTCCAACACACCACCCAAGTCTTGTCTGAAGCTGCAGTAAGAGGTAGCAAAGATCCATTACTGGGATTGAAAGAAAACGTCATTATTGGTCGTCTGATCCCGACCTCTCCAGAGAGAGCTGTGATTCAATAGTTTTTTGCCAAGATTAG
>CAZLQM010000007.1:0-40014 GCA_964561945.1 uncultured Gammaproteobacteria bacterium
GAACCATGATAAGCAGCTCCAAAGGCTGCGGTCCTGCCGTTAGACGATCCCCCAAAGATGTTTTGTAAAATCAAATAAGCAGAGTTGCTGTGGGTATTATACCCTACCCTTTCGTTCAGAATCAAAACTCAAGTGTTGGTGTTGGGTCTGTATCTGGTGAGATGACTATGGGTTCTTGGTTTTCTTGGAATCTGGTTTTCCAACGATAGTCACAGATATTAACCTCGGATTTGGTTTGGCCTGATTCGAGAGGAAATTGGATGCTAGTGTGATCAGTACAGTATTCTTGAGAGCCACAAGCTACGTATTGACTATAAAGTGCGATTTTTTCGAGATTGCTACTCTGGAGGTAAATCTCGTAAGTGCCTGGATCGACAGCGATGGAGTATTGGTTGATATCGGTGGCCTGAGAACCTGGGAAGTATTTGGTTGTTTTTCGGCGACTGGGGATTTGCTCGGCGACGATTAAACCCGGTGGAATTGAGCCTGTTGGATCGGAGCAAAGTGAACCTTGAATGAGGGCTTGGTTGGAATTAGTTTGAGTATTTGAATCGGGTAGATATTCTATCGGTGAAATTTGAGCGGTGGAGTCGTTGAGGGGATTATTGGTGGATCTTTGGGATAATGCCAAAATTATAATTACGATAAATAATAATCCAAAAGAAATAGACATGATGATAATGGCTTTGCGCATAGAGTTGGTTAATTGTACAGGTTAGATAGTTAGTGGGTAAAGAGCGGAAGAAAGAATTAGGTCGGACTCGCGTTGATTTGCGAGTCCGACCAAGGTGTGGGTTAGTTAACGACAGGGATTTCGACCATGCGGGTCGCCCAGATATTATTAATCTCCGTGTTAATTTCCCAAACGCCGGGTGAACCGGCCAGCCTGAGTCCTTCGGGGAAACTCACTTCAACGCTAGTAGCAGGTTTAAGACCTGCATACTCTTCTGCAAAAAGCATGCTTTGCTGAAGAACATCCACATTTTCTGCAAATACAACGATGTTGAGGGTTTTGATACCCTCGTAATCGTCTGTCTTAAAGACGATTTGAGAGCCATCCCCAAGACACCAAGTTTCGGTGTCTACGATGCTTGGGCAATCAAAGGTAACAATAGGTGTAGGTGTAGGTGTAGGTGTGGCTGGGATAGGCGCCTGAATTGGCACAGGCACACAACTGGTGAGAAGAAATGCAATGATAATGAGAAGTCCGAAAAGTAGGTTTTTCATTTGTTATCTCCTGTCTTGGTTACACGGTTAGCCGTCCAAAACTGATCAACCTCTTGGTGGATCTGCCAAGTTTCTGGCTTGTCGGAAAATTTATCAACTACGATCCCAGGTGATGGTGCAAGGTCTGCTTTTGTTTCTGCAAAAAGCATGCCTTGTAGAAGATCACTGTCTTTTTGGGCAAGTACTGTTATGTTTAGGGTTCGTATGTTATTTTCAAAAATGGCCGTGTATCCTTTTCCGAAACACATTTCCCTTTCCATATTTGTTACACAGACAGGTGTGTAAGATGCATTTGTGCTGCATCCCGTAAGGGATATAACAATGACAATGAGACCAAAGACGATCTTCTTCATTGTGAATCTCCTTGTTAATTTAACTAACCTGTTAAAGTGCGATCATCTAATTATCGGTGTTTTGATGATTAGAAAATCAGGTTGAATTCTAGCACTTTTAGTCTTAAATGTAAATACTATAAGATGTTTTGTGTTTCTGCTTGAAGTCTTGATATTGTCACGCCATAATGGATTTATGCAAAAGGCAGTTAATCAAGAGTCTAATGCTGCTCGGATGAGGCGAAGCATGGCAAGGAGTCCTAAGGTACCGAGGATAACTAAAACGGTTGGATTATCTGACTATCTAGAACGCAAATCGAGAATACAGAGCAAGGTAAATAAATGGCAATGGTTGGTTGTCTTGGCTATGGCGGTAATTGTGCCGTTTAGTGCGGTAGTTGTACAGAAACAGTGGTTTGATCGCGTGTCCGGATCTGAGGGGGAGACATTAACAGCAGTTTTAACTCCTTATGATGTCGATATGGTGGATCAAACGACATTCAGTGTTTTGGTGCATTTGCCATTGGCAAATATGAATTTCGTTAAGGGGAGGGGCGAGTATTTGCTTAATTTCGATCCGAGATTTTTGCAAATTGTAAGTGCGCCTGATAATTTGGCTTTGGGAGTAAGTGTAAGTGATTGGAACGAGGCTAATGAAACTGGTGAGCTAGTGTTTGACGTAGATATTGATAGCAATAATTTAGTAGCTAATCGACTAGCTAAGGTAACATTTGCTCCTCGGGTTAGAATTGATTCAGTAACTAAGATAACATTTGCGCCTGAATCTAAGGTGGTGTTGGATAATACGAAGACTTATTTGGTTAAAGGTAATAGTGCAACTGTAAGGATTCTGGATGGCTATGGAAATTAGAATCGTTTATGAAACCAATTCTGGTGGTACATATTTGGTGGCGACTTATATGGCAGAGATTTTGATTGCAAAAGGGTTTATTGTACAAGTCAAAAAAGCTAGTGAAGTAAGTGAGGATTATTTGTTTTTTGATGGCTTAACAATTCTTGGGAGTCCAAGTTGGGATTTTAGCAATGGTGAGGGTAAAAGATTCGAGGGTTATCCGCATGAGATGATGTATGATTTGATTAATTGTGAGGTGGTGAGAGAAAACACAAATCAAAAATTTGCTTGTTTTGGATTGGGTGATCATGATTATACTTTTTTCTCTGGTGCGGTAGATCATTTGGAGAAATACGTAGAAAAGGTGGGTGGCGTGAAGGTGGGGGAGAGTTTGCGAATTGGTGAGTTTTATTTTGATAAAGATAAAAATTTGGAAAGGGTTGAGAATTGGGTGGTGAATTTGGTGGAAAGGTTGTAGATAAGGTGGTTGGACTCCTCTGCTTTAGTGTGAATGACGAGAAAAGTCAGATGAAAAAGACAGGAAATATTTGAGTTAATTCCTAGATAACGCATTCTTGGTTAGAATTAAGGTAAGGATGTGGGATGTTGCGAATGGCGAATGGTTTCCTGTCTTATAGTATTGACAAATGGGAAAATGTCATATATGATATGTTTGTGTTGATTGGCAAATACTGACAATCGCATTTAAAAAGTTAATACATAAGTGTTGCGATAAGTGTAGCTTTGTGATTATGAAATTCGTAGTTATAAAGCTGCACTTATGACAGAGGAAGACTCTTTAGTACAAAGAGGTTACTTCGTCTGTTAAAAGCAGCCTTACTAGGCTCTTATGAGCCTAATGAACTTATTTTGGGCCGATCGACGTTATGTCGAAAGGCCCTTTTTTTATGCAAATTTTGTGAGAAGCTGGCTGATGTCTTGGTTAGTGGTAGTTTGGTACATGGGTTTGGTGATCCAAGTGTTTTGGTCTTCGTATGTTGGACGATCTTCTTGATAGAAAACTCCTAAGGGAATTTGATGTTCGCCCCATTCACTTAATTTGGAATAGGCAATTGTCTTGTCGTGAGAATTGTATTCAGGCGGTAGCCAGTAAGTATTGTGCTGAAAAAAATAATGAGTGTAGAGTTTGTTGAATGTAACGCAGGGTTGGAGCACTTGGATGATTGATAGCCCTTTGTGATTATTGGCTTGGATAATGATGTCTTTGAGTTTGGGAATATCTCCGGAGTAAGCTCGTGCTAGGAATGTAGCTCCTGAGGTGAGGGCAAGTTGTAGTGGTTGAAGAGGTTGATCAGGATTGCCATAGGGGCTAGATTTGGTTTTGAAATCGTGAGGACTACGAGGAGAGGTTTGACCAGTAGTGAGTGCGTAGAGTGAGTTGTCGTGAAGGATAACGGTTAGATTATGATTACGTCTACATGCGTGGATGAAATGATTGCCTCCTTCGGATAACCCATCCCCATCACCTGAAAAGACGAAGACATTGAGATTGGGGTTTGAAATTTTGATCCCTGAGGCTAAAGGTAAGGTGCGTCCATGAAGTCCTTCGAAGGCAGACATTTCGAGGAAATTGACGATATGACCATGACAACCAATACCAGCAACAAGACATGAATTTGAGTTATTCCAGTTTTCTTGAGCACAAGCTTGGTTGAAGGCTTCCCAAATAGCAAAATCACCGCAACCTGGACACCATGTGGGAATATCAGGGGCAGACATGCATTAAGAATAACAGGTTGGGTTGGGATGGAGCAATGTATCTGGTGATTGAATATTTGTATTAGAAAGATATACTTTGGGTTTAATATGAAATTAAAAAAAGATTTGCTTGAATCGAAGCTTGGAAATTTGTTGTGGGGACCTAATAATTTGAGTCCAATTAATGATGTGAGAGTGAAATTGAGTAGATCTGTGGATGGAACTATTGATGTACGAAGGCGAGATCTAAGAGAGTTTGTAAACGATGAACTAGGAGGGTTGGCATGTGGTGGAACTTTGAAATTGGAACTCTATAATTCATTTATTGATCGAGGGGCTTTGGATGAGGGATTGGTGGGGACTTATTTTAGGTTAAAGACACGAAAAAAAGATTTGTTACATGTAGTAAAAATGGATTTAAAAACTAGTGAAGCATATGATAGAGTTTTGATTCATGAACTTGGCCATGGACAGCAAATGGAAATAAACGATGATGGATTATCTGTTTCGCAGGTTGTTTGGGGAGCCTTGACTGATTCTATGAGAGGTTCACCCTCAAGAATCGTAAATAGATGTGGAGATTTGATTGATAAAGTATTTGATTTACCTTACAGAATTGCGGATCGAGTGGATATATCTAATGAGCGATTGGTTCAATTGTGTGAATTAGAAATTAATTTGCATGAGAGATTAGAGAATCTATATTTGAGACATCCGATTGAAAGATATCCTGAAAACTTGGCAAATAGATATGTGGGGCAAACTAATTTTATACGCAAGAGAGATTAATGAAATATTGATGTTGGATTGAAATGGAGGTTGGGGTATATTGGAAAATTATGAGTGCTTTCCCAAGATCATTTGCGATTGTGGATGTGGAGACGACTGGTGGAAGTGCTGTGAATGATCGGGTGATGGAGGTGGCGGTAATTAGAGTTGAGGATATGAAGTTGGTGGAGAAATTTAGTAGTTTGGTGGATCCTGGGGTTAGAATTCCGCCTTTTATAAGTGGGATTACTGGAATTGAAGATAAGGACGTGGCAGGTGCACCGATGTTTGGGGAAGTGGCTAAGATTGTGTATCCGTTGATGGAGAATGCTGTGTTTGTGGCGCATAACGCAAGGTTTGATTATGGATTTATGAAGAATGAGTTTGGACGTTTGGAGAGGTCTTTTCGTGCAGATTTGTTATGCACAGTACAGTTTCTGCGAAGATTAAAACCAGATTGGGGAAAATATAATTTGGATGAAGTGATGAGACGGTTTAATTTGAGTTGTTCAGCTCGGCATAGAGCTATGGGTGATTGCGAAGTATTGTGGGAGATGATCAATATGCTTGAGAAATCGCATAATCAGGAGATATTAGCTCCCGCCATTGCTTTAACACTTAAATACCCTGCCCTGCCTCGATTTATTAGTGAACAAGATTTGGTTGATTTGCCTGAGGGTGCGGGGGTGTACTTGTTTTATAATGAGCAGGACACTTTGCTTTATGTAGGTAAAAGCATTCATTTAAAAGATCGTATCAAAAGTCATTTTGCTTCTGACTATGCCAATAACAAAGATCAGAAAATTCGTGAACAAGTGGCAAGAATTGAGACGATTGAAACTGGTGGAGAGCTTGGAGCTTTGTTACTTGAGTCAAAATTGGTGAAAGAAAAATCACCGCTATTTAATCGATATTTGCGGTTTAGCAAGGAAATGATTGCGGTGCGGAGTTATGAAAACGCAAAAGGATATTTGTGTACTAGGATTGGAAGAGTTAATGAAGAAATAGATTTGAGTGAGTTGCCTAATGTGATGGGGGTCTTCCGTTCCAAGAAAAAAGCTATAGATTATTTGCGTGAGTTAGCAACGGAGTATGAGCTATGTCCTAAGTTATTAGGGATAGAGAAAGGAAAGGGTGTTTGTTTTGCAAGACAGTTAGACAATTGTAAAGGGGCGTGTGTCGGAGTTGAGAAAGCTTTGGCTTATAATGCAAGATTTGTAGGAGCATTTACAAAAACTCGGATTAAACGATGGCCGTTTGTGGGAGCCATCGCAATTGATGAGTCAAAGGACGGAAAGATATGTGTGCATGTAATAGATCAATGGTGTTATATGGGACAGCTGGATGGAGAGAATCAATTGGTCATGCCGCGATTTGACTACGATGTGTACAAGATTTTGGTGAGATTTATAAGTAGTAATGAGAATATTCGGTTGAAAAATATCCAATTAAGTGATATTATAGGATAAGTACATTTACATCCAGTTTTCAATTTTTTCAAGAGAAAGGACCTATTTATGTTTGTAATTTGGGTTGTTTTGGCCGGTATGTTGATTGGAATGGGCGTTGCGATAGGGCGGAGTCTGGCTAGTGGAAGGAATAAATTTAACATAGTCCTCAACTCGAGGTTGTATAAATTTAATTTTCCATGGTATTGTCAGATTGATGTAGTCGGATTTTCCACAAAGGAGGATGTGGCCGAAGTTAGTAGAATTACTTTGGAAAAAGGTTCTGCTAGTTTTGTCTTTGTTGTTAAACGCTTGTTGAAACATACGAAATGTGTGATCACATTCGATCACATAGGTAACTTTGTAGGTGAAGAAGGTGTATTCGGCGCAGTTGAGGTAAACAGAAGGGGTATTCGTGAGTATCAATTTAAACCTCGATCTGGGGGGTTACGAGGTTTCCGTGCAGTTGGAAGTGGTTGGAAATAAAATGTATTATCCGAGGTGGCTGAAAATAAGCTGCCTCGGATTTTTTTTGTATATAAATAATTAAATAAGCGTTTGATTATTTATATACCACTTTCCCATTGGACGGTGCCTGCTTTGAAAGCTTGGAAAGCTTTGGATATGGGGAGAAATTCAGTGAATACTTTGAAATCTAGGAGTCTGCGTAAGTGCCAGCCGAGCCTGCCTGAAATAACGAATTTGTTGTATTCTACCGCTGCCCATTGAGGACCTACGGGAATTGCCATGAGCCAATTGTGGGGAGTGTATGGTTTGGGAGTTGGTGATTTGGAAATTTGAGATTTGAGATGGGAAGCGATGTGTTTACCATGGGCAATAGCTGATTGGCCCAGTCCGCTGTCTTTTACCTCTGCCCCATCACCGGCTACATAGATATGTTTGTAATTGGTGGTTTGGAAATGAGAGTTAACTTGAGCTTTGCCTGATTTGGTTAATTGTAGATTTGGGATTTGGGAGTATAGGATATTTGGTTTGGTGCCTGCGGTCCAAACAAGGGTTTTGGATTCCATTTTGAGATCTTTGAGGTAGACCTGTTCGACATCTTCTTTGAGGACTTTGCGATTTAGGTAAAGATTGACTCCGAGTTGTTTGAGTTTGGTTTGGACCACTTGAGATAATTTGGGAGTGCTTTGGGGAATGAGGCGATTGGGTGATTGGATTAGATCAATACTAATTAGTGTGGGATCGATTTTGTAAATGTTTGCAAGCTTTCTGGTGTAAACTGCAAGTTCGCCTGCCAGTTCGGTGCCACTAGGACCGCCACCAACTACAACTATGCGCATATCATCTAGAATGGTATCTTTATCTTTGTTTGAGGCGAATTTGAACAATTCTTGAATGTGATGTTTAAGTTTGATGGCTTCGTGGATGGTTTTGAAACCAAAGGCATGTTTCTCAAGCCCTGGGATATTGTAGTAACTGGTTTGGCTACCAAGGGCCAGAACTAGATAATCAAATTGATAATCACATTGGGATGTGCCACAAAGGGTTTTGTTAACTAGATCAACGGTTGAGATACGGTCTTCGATATACTCGATATTGGAGTATGGGGCAAAAATTTCGCGCAAGGGTAAACAAACTTCCATAGGTGATTTGCCGGTAACAACTCGATAAAGGGCTGCATGATATTCGAAGTTGGCATTATCACTGATGACTCTGATGTTGAGATTTTTGATTTTGAATCGTGCTAATCGGAGTGCGCAAGCTATGCCTGCAAATCCGCCACCGATAATTGTAACTTGATGAGCCATGAAAGTTGATTAATTTGGTTAAAACCATTTCTGCCAGACGATTCGTCCGCTCCAAGCAAGCCAAACAGCGATTAAGCTAATGCCAAATATAATCATGAGCCATTTAGCTAGGTCGGGTTTGGATCGTTGGTTGATTTCAAGGTCTAGCTTTTGTTCGATTTTTTGTTCGATGCGATTGGCTAGTTGTTCGTTGATTAGTGTAGTTACCGGACCTTGGTCGTTGAGGTCGGAGATTTTTTGTTCTAGAGATGGAGCTTGGGTTGGGACGGGGGGAATTGGATCTTGGGAATCAGAGTTCGGTTGGGTTTGGGAGGAATTTGGATTAGAATTGGTATCAGATTTTGTGGTTTCTGGTGATACTGGAGTGGAATTTGATTCATCACTAGGCTTGGGATCAGTTTCTACAGTATTTACAGGTTCAGATTTTATTTGGTCCAGTTTTTTGGGCTGAGTGGCAGGTTCGGAAGTCATAGGTTTAGTGAGGTGATTCTTGAGGGACTTCGATTTGAGTGGCTTGTTCGTATAAGGAGTTGACTGTATCAAAGTTGATTAAATGAAAGAAAGCTTGGACATAATCCGCGCGCTTGTTTTGGTATTTGAGGTAATAGGCGTGTTCCCAAACATCGAGTCCAAGAATTGGAGTATGACCGTTGATAAGTGGTGAGTCTTGATTGGGAGTAGTGATGATTTGGAGATTTTTGTCGGCATCAACTACTAGCCATGTCCAACCACTACCAAATAGACCGAGAGCTTGGGTGGTAAATTGTTCTTGAAATTGGGCATAACTGGTAAAGTTAGATTGAAGTGCATCAGCAAGTGAGCCTTGGGGAAGTTGAGATGATTTGGGAGAGAGTATCGTCCAAAAGAGACTATGATTGGCATGGCCACCTCCGTGGTTGCGAACTGCAAGTTGAAGCTCTATGGGGAGGGATGAAAAGTTATGGAGTAATTGGGTGATGTCTTGATCAGCGTATTCGGGTTGAGATTGTAGGGCAAGGTTAAGTTTGTCGATATAGGCTTGATGATGTTTGGTGTGGTGAATTTGCATGGTTTGGGCATCGAAGTGAGGTTCAAGAGCATCGTATTCATAAGGAAGTGATGGAAGTTGATGTGTCATAGATTCAATTTATAACAGAAATAATGACGATTGTCAGCTTTCAGGGTTAAGTTTGAGCATAACATCGAGCCAAGGCTGGCAATAACCTGATTTGATTTTGCCACCTGATTTGAAGTCAAGGATGGTATTAACACCGGAATTGTCTGATCTGATGTCCGATTTAGTATCTTGAGTTTGGGTATAAACACAGGTTTGTCCTATGGGACATGTTTGAAGTGAGTTAGTGTTACCGCTAGTACAAGCTATTGGAGTTTCTTTAAGTTGGAGATGAATTATATATTGCCAAGTAAAAGTACCAATGACAAAAAGTATGATGCCGATAAGTAAATAGATTGAAGAAGTCTTCATTTATAGATTAAGTGTATCAGAAATTTTTTGCATCGAGGAGAGGACAATTTGTATATGTGTATTTAGAGGTATGCCAAGTTCATTAGCGCCACGTAGGATGTCTACTCTACTAGCACCTGAAGCAAAGCTCTTTTGGGGCCATTTTTTAAGTATTGATTCAAGAGTAACATCGGCTAGTGATTTATTTTTGACTAGGGCAACGGCTGTGATAAGCCCGGTCAGTTCGTCAATAGCTCGAAGTGAGCGGGCCATAAGACTGGTAGGTTCTACCCCAAATGTAAATCCATGAGCTTGGACTGCATTGATAATCTCTTTGGTTGCATGGTTGGCTTTGAGCCAAGTACAAATTATTTTGGGGTGTTCTTGAGGATATTTTTCCCAGTCGGCATCATGGATTAGACCAGCAATTGCCCATGATTCGTGTTGGTGAGATGGAATTTGGAAATACTGAGCGTAAGCCAGCATGGCTGACTCGACGGCAAGACAGTGTTTGATAAGATTGGGGTTATCTAGCATTGAGGTCAGTTGGATGTAGGCTTGGTCGCGAGTGATCATGAAGGAAATGATAACAGATTGGATATGTGATTTGACATATGGATTAGGACATGGATACTATGTTCTGATACAAATGAAATACGCCACTAAAAAGAGTCGACGTAGGCAAGAGTTGGAAAATCTTCCATATAAAAGTTTTCTGGGGCTGGTTTTGTTTGCTTGTGTGGCATTAGTAACAGTAATCGGAGTTCAGTTGATTACAAATTACTTCCCTTCAACTAAGGTCGGATTAGCTCAAGGTCAGAGCAATGTAGTGGTGGTGAGTGAAGATAGTAATGTGGTAAATCAAGATGGTGGAAAATGGACAGCTGGTGGTAATGAGGCTTGGGTTGGAACCGGAGAAAATGTAGGCAAATCATATTTGGGTTTGCAATTTGGTAATTTAAATTTGCCTGAAGGTGTGACAATTACGCAGGCGAAGTTAGAAGTTAATTCTAGCAAGGAGCAATGGATCGATTTGGGTTATGCGTTGTATGGAGATAAGTCAAATAGCGGAGCTTTTAGTAAACAGAGTAAGCTTGATACGAGAGCTTTAACTTCTGCGTCAGTGATGTATAGTGCAAATAAAAAATGGGTTAAAGATCAGAATATATCTATTGATGTTACGGATATTGTGCGAGAGTTGAATAGTCAAAATAATAGTGAAATAAGATTAATTGCTAAAGGAACAAGTAGTAAATGGGCAAGGAAATTTATTTATACTAAGGGAGATAAAGCGCCCAAGTTGTCAATTGACTATGTAACGAGCGTGCCTAGTGGAGATTTGAGTCCAGCGCCGACAAGAGCTGTTCCAACTCCAACTGGGATTATTGCTACTCCTACGGTTAGACCTACTGTTACATTGACCCCGCGACCAACCAGTACTGTGGTTGTGACAAGTACTCCAAGTTTGGTACCAACAAATACACCAAGTCCTACACCGACGATGGTGATGAGCAATGGAGATATTTTTGGTCAAGTAAGTGCTGAAATATTGGGAAATTGTAGTAGTGAAGTACATGATAAGTATGTTGTTAGAGGGCCTGATGGGGTGATGTATAGAACATGGCATCTTGTAAATGTAACAGACGTAAATGGATCTAAATGTACGTTTGGACATGAGCATGGTGATGATCCAAGTACAAGTAAGATTTATACTGGGACGGCAGTGCCTTTTGGATACATTGCTAATCAGATTGGGATGGATGAGCCTCATGTCGGGTTTAAATGTTTTGTGGGAAATGCCGGAACCCGAAACGATGAAGGTAGGAATGCTTTGCATGATTCGTATTTTTGTTTTCATATGGGGACTGGTGGACCAGCTAGGTTTGGGGCAAGGTTTCATTCGATGGATTTCAAAATGATTACTAATGATGGCAGGAAAATGTTCGTGCAAGGAATGGCTGATACAGGTAATGTCGGGACTATTTGTAATAATCCGCGTAATGCACGAACAGTTATGGGCTTTGGGTGTAAGGTGGACTCATCGTACGAAATTTGGGAAAATACGTTACGAATTAAGAACCAAGGTAATACTATTGGAGTGGCGATTGCATCGACTGCTGTGTTTGATCCAATAACGGTTATGGATCCTAATAATATAACTAGAAGCGTGTTTACTTGGTCGGATGAAGCAAAGGCAAATATTTTTAAATTCAATGACGATCGGAGTTATTATCGAGGGTGCAATCGTGAGTCGTATCATGGACCTGCAATGTGGTACAACAGTAATGGATCGACGGTTTACTATACAGATGCCTATGGAAATGTATCTTCGAGTGGTGTGTTAAAACAAGAAATATCGAAAAGTGGATATAAAGATTTTGTAGCTACTAATGACGGTTTGTCACAGTTTAAATTTGCCAAGAGTTATTGTGCTGTTGGATTAGGTTTGAAGAATTAAATATGAAAAATAAAGTATTAATTTTAATTGTAATTTTAGTTGGAGTGTTTTCGGTTAAGCCAATATATAGATATTTTTTTGATAAAAAAGTGGTTAGCAATAATGAAATTAGGCAAGTAGCGCCATTACCTGTTAGTGGTTGGAGAATGATAGTAAACACTGATGAGTTTGAGATTGGTGACAAAGTAAATGTCAAAGAAGTAGAAATGGCTGAAGATGGTTATATAAAGGTTGAAAAAGAGTCTGGTGGTCAAAGGATAACGTTAGGAAAATCTGACGCTTTATCTAAGGGTGTGAGTAAGAATATAAATGTTAGATTGGACAAGAGTCTTGTAGACGGAGATGTGATTGTGGTGAGCCTGGTGGATAGTTTGGGGAAAGAGGTATTGGATGATAATGGAAATGTAATAGAAATAGTTGCTCCTGTGGGAATGGTAATGGGTCATTATGAAAATGAATATTGAGATTGACGGAATATATTAGTGTGTTACACTTATCGAGTATGAAAAATGAAGTGGCCTCGGGTAGTGTATATTCGAACTTTGAACAAAGAGAAAATAGAGATGAATTTGGAAATTTAATTCATGGGGAAGCAAAGCCTTTGGCAAACACTAGGAGAGAAATTGAGGTTGGAAGAAGCGCATGGTGGCAAGGATCAGGTAGAAGGATTGAAGGATCTGAGAGTCCCAAAGCTGATCCTGATGCTCAAAGATTGATAGGCACTTATGGAGTAAATGGGAATTTGCGATAGAGTCTGATTATTAAAAAGGGTGTGGGTTGTTTTAAAGAAATTTTATTTGTTAAGGAGTAGATCTGGGTGAATTGGGAATTAGTTGAAAATAATCCTTATTTTGATCAATAATATTCGAAGCTTTTTGGGCTAGGCAAGCGCCAATAATTACAGATGAAATTATTGATGGTTCAGGTCGTATTGAGTGAATGTTGCAAAATGCAATAGTGGCTGGCGAGATTAGGATATTTCCAAGGTTCCAACCGAGTGCGCGAGCTATTGGCATAGATGGGTCAGGAATTGCAGGGTTTTCTATTAGGTGAAAATGGTTTGTTTCGCTTTTGCGCATAATTAAATTTGAGTGTACTACGTTTGAGGTGTAAATGAAATGTTTATTTGAGTGTGCCTTGGTGTTTTTGAAGTATGAGATTGGAGATTTGAGTCCTTAAAGGTTGAATGTCTTGGTCGGTGAGATTGCGATTAAGATCTTGGAAGTAAATGCGGAATGTAGAGTTGTTTTGGTAGGTATCAAGATATTCCACTTGAGTGACATTTGGGATAGATCTAAGTGAGTTGATAACTGGTCCAATATGAATCTGGTTTGGGAATTTGAAAGTGAAATCCTGAATATTGGCTGGATACGTTGGGTTGGGCTTAAGATGCGGATGGGTTTGGGATGCGAGAATAATTTGGGAAAATTCAAAATCAAAAGCTGTCAGGTTTGCAATAGAATAGATGGTACCCAGTTGGACTAATTGATTATTAATAGTTGTTGATATGGTGGCATGGGAGTTAGTTTGGTTAACTTGAATATTAGATATAAAGAGGCTGTTAAGAAGATGCTCTATTTGTGTGCGAACTTGGCGATATGGTAAAGGACTTAGTAGAGTTAAGTGAAGTTCTTGGTTGGGAGTTTGGTGGGGGATTGGATGATAGACATTGGCAATCTCAAAAACTTGAAGATCAGTTACGGTTGGGTTTTGGGTCAGAACTTCTGCCAATGAAGGAATAAGTGATTGACGTAAATACACGCGGTCATCAGTTAAGGGGTTGGCTAGTTTGAGCGGTTGAGAATCCTTATTGATGAACTGTTTGGCTTGGTCAGCAAGTGATTGACTAACGAGTGAGTAGGTGTAGACTTCTTGCCAATGGCTGGCTGATAAGTATTGTTTGATGCGGTGTTCTAGTGAAAAATCAACTTCTGGTTGCGTTTGTGTGGGGATAGGACCTGACATGAGAACTGAGGGTAACTTGGCATAACCATAAATGCGGGCGATTTCTTCAATTATATCTGCGTCTATAAGTAAATCAGGCCGGAAAGAGGGTGGTGTGACTGTAAGTTCATCATTTTGGAGGGAAGCTTGGCATTCTAAGTCGTTGAGGATTTGGGTAATTTGAGTGGGTGGGATTTCAATGCCGAGGTATGTTTGAATTCTTGAGAGTGATAGGTTGATGGGTTGAGATTGGTGTGGTTGATGGTAAATATCAATTAAATTACTGGCTATAGTGGCTTGAGTTAGATCTTGATAAAGATGAACAGCTAATTCTATGGTTGGGATAGTGAGAGTAGGGTCGACGTTTTTTTCGTTGAGCTGGGCTGCTATGGTGCGGATGTTATGGTTCATGCTTGCTTGGCGGATGAGGTGCGCGGGTAGTGATTCGATCCAGAGGAGAATTCGTGTAGTGTTATCGTCAACAGCTGAGTTAAGAGTGCCTTTGATGGCAGGCAGGTCGATGATTTGGTTTTTGTCATTTGTAAAAACAACTTCACCTCCGAGAGTCTTGTAAGACTCTCCATCTAAAGTAGTAAATTCCATATCAGGAGTTGCTTGAATGATGTTTATTTGTCCGCCTAAATTCATGATTTTGTCATAGTCGAAAGCGTGGCAAGGGTGACCGATTTCGTGAGTCGTGTAGTTGGTGATATCAATAGACGCATAATGGACGTTTTGGTCTATTTGGCGGAGTCTCTTGGCCATCCAATCAGGTGTTGGAGAGTGTGCAACATTATTAAGTACTATGGCATTTGTACGTTTGCTAAGATTAAATGGATCTTGGATAGTAGGAAGTGGTAAAAGATTAGAGTTGAGCGAAAGGTTGTATGTAGATTGTGGTTTGAGTTGAGAGGGGATGCCTGCGTAAGTTAAGATAACGGCTGCTTCGCGTGCGATGCCTCGAATGCTTATGCAATCGACACGATTGGAGGTGATTTCGATATCATAAACGCTCTCCCCTTCTCGATTATAGATACGTTCAACAGAAGGCCCTGATAAAGAAAGTAGTTGTGCAATTTGGTCAGGTGTTGCTTGAGTGTCAAGGTGCTCAAGGAGCCAAGTGTGAGGGATGAGGATGTTCATGGTAATTTTTAATTAAAGAATGAAAATATGGTGGTAAATGTGATAACTATTTGAAATATAAATGAAGGTAGTAATAGCATAAGCACGACACTAAAGTCATATAAACTTAATTTGGGCTTGAGTTTTAGATATCTTTTTCGGTAGTAAATGAAAAGTGCTAAGAGACTTAAATAAGGTAAAACGAAGTAAGATATAAGTAAAAGCGTGAGCGTATTGTGTTGTTGTTGAGAAAACATACAAGTTTCATAGCAATTGTATGGGAAATTGAAAGGTAGAAAAGTTGATAAATGATAGAATATAAACCAAGTTAAAAAGCTTGCGATAAGTGTAATTATCAAAGTAGATTCAAAATTTGGTTGTATTATTTTTATAATATTTTTCATTGTTGGATTTATTTACTGAAAATTATAAATTGGAATTGTATTATTGTGTTTTTAGAATTGGTTAAGGAAATCTAAATCGTTGTTGTAAATTAAGCGGATGTCATCGAGGTTTAGTCCATTTTGGAGAGTGTAAGTGCGCTCTATCCCCCAACCAAAGGCAAAGCCTGTATATTTATCAGGATCGATATTGCCAGCACGCAGGACATTGGGATGGACCATGCCTGCCCCACCCACTTCATGCCAACCAGATTTGCAAAATTTGCAACGAGTATCATTAACCTTACCTGTGCCATTGCAGATATGGCATGAGAAATCGACTTCGAACGATGGTTCGGTGAAGCGAAAATTGTATGGTCTGATGCGTGATTTGGTGTTGGGACCGTAGAACTCTTGGGCGAAGTAATCGAGTGTGCCTTTGAGATGTTGGAGATTGATATTTTCATCGATCACGAGCCCTTCAAATTGGTGAAACATTTGAGTGTGAGTAGCATCTTGTTGGCGACGATAACAACGGGCGATATTGATCATGCGGATGGGTGGAGTTTGGACCCGTTCCATTTCGTGGATTTGGCCGTTGGATGTGTGGGTAGTGAGGACGAGTTCCCCCCCGATTAATGATGGGTGACGTTTACGGGGGTTTTGCGGATCATAAGTAATATTTGAATCGGTCGTATCAGGAGTGTCGACGAAAAATGTTTCCCACTCATCTCGAGCAGGATGGTTGGGAGGCATGTTAAGAGCTTCGAAGACATACCAGTCCCAGTCTACTTCTGGGTATCGTACACGAGAAAATCCAATTTTAGAAAAAATCTGGGTGATTTGTTCAATTGCTTGAGTTACAGGATGGAGATGTCCTCTGCGTGCATTATATGGCGGTAGAGTGAGGTCAACGGGTTGAGAATGATTGGTAAGTGCATGGTTGTGAGTTTGGATTAGTTGTTCAATAAGTGTTTTGGTTTGGTTGAATTGTTGACCAAGGAGTTTTTTGTCTTCTGATGTTTTGATTAATTCTTGGAATTTTTGGTTGAGGAGACCATTTTTCCCGAGATATTTGATACGAAAGGATTCGAGATCTTGAGTGGTTGAAATTTCTGATTGAGCTTGAGATTGGAGGTCTTGAAACATTCTGTAAACAATTATAACTTGTTTGAGTTAGAATTTGGAAATAAATTCTTAAGGTGTGTGTTTAATATGAATCTTCGATATCTGAATCAGTTCTTGTGAAAATAAAAACCTCGCGAGATATAAATGGGGGTTGAGTATTGACCTTAGCGTTAAGATAGAAATCTAGAAGTTCATGAGGTCCAGCAATTTGCATTGTACGATCAGATTCAGTATCAGCAATAAGGTGAATCTGAAGTCGAGAGTCGACTTTGCGAGTTCCAACGATATGTCCAATACCGTTTGATTCTTCGAATATGATCATTGAACCAATTGTATGAGGATTTTCCATCTGGTTGAGAAAATCTGAACTACTGGTGGGTATTGTGGTTGAAAAATTTAGTTTTCGTGTCGTTTGAGAAGCTAAATTCAACACAGATTCAGGGTCATCTTGAAGTTTTACTAGTTCACTAAACGAGGGATGCTCTGGTCCAAAGATACACAAAAGTGAGGCCGAGGCACATGGACTGGGATTGTGAGGATGTTGATATTGAGCTATTTCGAGGTCAACTAAGCTATCAAATATTTGCATTGGTTCTTCGGTTAAGTTTCTCATATATAAAAAAAGACGCTTTTAGGCGTCTTAGTGAATTTGGAATAAAAAAAATATTAGGACATCACTTGTTGTACCAAGTGTTTGAATGTTGGGAAGTCTTCTTTGGCTATGGTTGACATGATCTTGCGATCGAGAACAACGTTTTTGGTTTTCATCGCGTTAATAAGTCGAGAATAAGCGATTTTGGGTTCGTCTGTTTCTAGGCTAAGTTGCATGAGAGCTGCGTTCATTTGAACGATCCATTCGCTACGTTTGTCTCGGCGTCGGAGCCTACGGCCAGCAAAAGCGTACTGACCAGCATGGAGAACTGCTTCGTGTGCTGCTTTGTAGTGCTTACTACGAGCCATTCTGTAGCCCTTGGCTAGTTTGAGGACTTTATTATGTCGTTGTCTTCTAGGTGATTTGACGCGCATGTTAGGTATTTTAACAGATAATTAGTAAAACAGTTAGTTAAGCTGCACCGAGGAGCATTTTGATTTTGCGACCGATTTTGCCATCGTATTGCTTGGGGATTGATAAAGCTCGTTTGGCGCGAGAGGTTTTTTTGCTTTTGAGATGGCTGGTGAAGCTACGTCCTGCCATGACTTTACCAGTACCTGTTAGTTTGAAACGACGTGTTATTGATCTTTTGATTTTGAGCTTTGGCATAAAATTAGTTTGAAGTAATAGTCATGAGGATCTGACGTCCCATCAATTTTGGATCCTGCTCAATTTTAGCAGTTGTGCCTAATTTTTCAAGCACCTTTTGTAAAATCTTGAAACCGAACTCTGTTTTGGCCATTTGTCTGCCTGTAAATTTAACAACCAAGCGAACTTTGTATCTGTTTTCGAGGAATTCTTGGATACGTTTGAGTCTGACATCAAGATCCCCGTCTGCCATAAAGGGAGTAAGTCGGACCTCTTTGAGTCCCCCTTTGGCTGAATTTTTGGTTTGTGCTTGGAGTTTTTTGTTTTGTTGATAGAGGAATTTTTTGTAATCAGCGATTTTGGCAACGGGAGGAGTCGCAGTGGGAGCAATTTCAATGAGATCAAGACCTAGTTGACGAGCATGGTCAATTGCTTCTGGAACGCTCAAAATACCAATTTGTTTATTTTCTTGGTCAAGTACACGGAGTTCATTAGCCCGAATTTGCTGGTTAGTACGGAAGAATAGTCGGTTATTTCTGTTCTGCATGCAAAAAACGGATCAAGTACAAATAGTAATTGTTAATATTCTATCATAAGTTAACAATTAATTTTATATGCAAGCTTGGAGTGTTAAACTTTTGGAGCCAATTTCGTGTTTTATTTGGTTTACAAAGTCGCTTAATTGGAGATTGTTGGCTTGTTGATTGGTGCGAGTGCGAATGGAAATTGTGTCAGATTCGAATTCTTTTTCGCCTACGATTATCATGTAGGGAATTTTTTCGGTTTGGGCGATGCGAATTTTGTTGCCAATTGTTTCGGGATTAGTATCAAGCTCTGTGCGTATATTGGAGTCTTTTAACGTTTGGAAAATTTGTTGGGCATACTGCTCTACTTTGTCGGAAATAGGTAGAATTTTGACTTGGATTGGTGATAACCATAAAGGGAAATTACCTGCAAAATGTTCGATGAGGAAAGCCATGATACGTTCTATAGCCCCGATTGATGAACGATGAATAACGATAGGTTGTTCATCTTGGCCGTTAGTGTTGATGTATGTTAGATTGAAGCGAGTGGGCATGACAAAGTCGTATTGGACGGTAAAAGCTGTGTCTTCTTTGCCGTGGACGTTTTTCATTTGGATATCAATTTTGGGGCCATAGAATGCAGCTTCGTCTGGGGCTTCTATAAATGGATCTTTGCGATCTTGGAGGACTTGACGCAAAGTGTTTTCGGCGAAGTCCCAAGATTTATCATCTTTGAAATATTTTTGGTCGTTGTCACGATTTCCCAGTGATAAACGATAACTATAATTAGTGCCTTTTTGTAATCCAAATGTTTGGGCTATAAAGTCGATTAGGTCAAGACAACTGTTAATTTCGTCGTAAGCTTGGTCAGGACGAGCGATAATGTGGGCGTCGGCTAGGCAGAAAGTCCGGACTCGTTGGAGACCCATGAGTTCACCTGATTTTTCGAATCGATAAAGTTTGGCTAATTCTGCAATTCGGATAGGGAGTTCTTTGTAGCTATGCTTGTGTGACGAATAGAGCTCGAAGTGATGAGGGCAAGTCATAGGTCGGAGCATGAATTCTTGGTCTTCGATGGTAATGGGAGCGTACATGGAGTCTTTGTAGTAGGGATAGTGGCCTGATTTTTTGTAGAGATTGAGGCTGGCGATGTCGGGAGTATACACATGGACATATCCTCGTTTGAGTTCTTCGTCAGTGATGAAACGTTCAAGCTCGCGACGGATGGTTGAGCCTTTGGGGGTGAATAGAGGTAAGCCTTTTCCTACTGTTTCGGAAAAAACGAATAGATCTAATTCTTTGCCTAGTTTCTTATGATCGCGCTGTTGGGCTTCTTCTAGGCGGGCTAGATGCTCGGCCAAACCTGTGGCATTGGGATAGCAGGTGCCGTAGATGCGGGTGAGCATTTTGTTTTTTTCATTACCTCGCCAATATGCTCCGGCGATTGAAAGTAATTTGAAATGTTTGAGATCTTTATAGGGTCGCAGGCAATGACCGCCACGACAGAGATCAACAAACTCTCCTGACTTATAAAAAGTAAGAGGTTGGTTTTGGGAGGTAAATTCTTCAATTAGCTCAAGTTTGTAAGGATTGTTGTTGAAATGGTTTTCGGCTTGGTCTGAAGCGACGTCTTGTTTGGTGAATTCTTGCCAATCCTTAACCAATTCGTGCATAGTTTGCTCGATTTTTGGTAAATCTTCGGTTGATATTTTGGTATCACCAAAATCAAAGTCATAATAGAAACCATCTTGGATTGACGGCCCGATGGTTGGTAGGGCATTGGGATAGAGCTTAAGAACAGCAGCAGCTAACAAATGGGCACATGAATGACGAAGGTGGTTGAGTTGATTAAAATCGGTCATGATTTTAGGATGACATTTAACTATAAAAAAAGCACCCATTCATCAAATATTATGAATTAGGTGCGAGACTTCAATTAAGACAATCTTAATTGGAGGGTTCCATCTCGCTTTTTCCGACGAATGTCGGAACGCTTGATTGATCAGAATTAGGAGTCTGATTACTCTACTCTCGTTGGGTGGTTAGTCCAAGTCGTTGAGTAGATTTGAGTATATAACCTCTGCGCACTTGCGTAAAGAGCAAAGGTGTGGTATATTATAGGTCATATGGAAAGTCATTTCGGGTTAACATTTTTTCATGATCCTGAGAAGGACGTAAACGGTCTATTGAAATCACGTCGAGCAATAATGCAGAGGGCTAATACTGTGGGACAATTTATTAAAGAATTAGATCCAAACCAGCAGGGAATTGATTTTGAACTTCGAGATAATACCAAGGCATTAAATAGTAAAGGGATTGAACCACCTAAAGTATCGCGCGATAGTTTTGTAAGTCGAATTAGAAGATCTATTGGTTAATATTAAATTATTTTGAAGAATTTTTCTTGAGATTGAGGGCTTTGGTCTTGCGTTTGCGGAGCTGTTGCATGAGTTTATTAAGTGAGTCTTTAAAAGCCATGTTAAATCGGCGAGAGGTGGAAGAAGACGAGATTTTTTGGTCAGGGAGTTCTAGATAGACATGGGAGGTAAAAACAGGACTTGGAGTATGGTGGCATGAAATAATTACGTTGCTGTTAATAAGATCTTGTGGAGTATGTTTGAGATAGCGATTGAGTTTGGCTATGCCTTGGTCAATGATGTATTTCTGTGCGTCGTGAAGTTCGAAACCTTTGGCCCCGATGTTTAATTTCATGATTGATGTATGTATACAGTTTTGGTGACAAAAATGCAATAAGGATAAAAAAATACCCCCAGCTAAGAGCTGGAGGTATTGGGTTGGTTCAACAGGACAAGGAATTCATTTTTTACCGCGTCTGCAGTTTTTTGTGCAAGATTGTAGCTAAAGAAAATGATGATGTATTCGAGAAGTACAATTGCGTGATGAGCAAGAATTTTGCCAGCGCGCGCAAATGATTCGAAAATTCCTCGTGCAAATTCCTCAGGAGAAATCTTTCGGCCCCTGATAGAGTTAAGGAAACGATAGATCTCCTCTGCAAATTGTGCTGGTTCTGTGACATTGCCAAGTGCTTGGCAAGGAAACTCTAGATCTCCGCGAATAATATTATTGGAAATTGCAATCATAATATTGCTCCTTATTTGTTGAATTAGAAAAGTACAGTCACCTGATGTTTCTACGTAAATATGTAGAAAACAGATAAGAGCGCTATTATAACCTATCGGAGATGAAATAAATATGAATTTGGACTGTGAGATTTGTGGTGATATAAAAAAAGCACTTACTTACTAGTAAATGCCTTTCTAAAAAAAGTTGTGGACCCGAGAGGACTTGAACCTCTGACCTTCCGCACGTCAAGCGGACGCTCTAGCCAACTGAGCTACGAGTCCGAAGATATGGGTTGATTATACAACAAGTGGAATGAGGATTTGAATATGAGTAAGAGTTATTTAATTAATATCGGATATGGAGTATAATCCTTGGCGATGGAAAATTTGAAGCCAGATGCGACTGGTAGTAAACAAAATTTAGTGAGTGAAATCCCTCCAGTTAAGCCTCGTGAGCTAGGTAGAACTTGGGTAATTGATACTCAAATACCCAATCGTGGGTCATGTGAAGAAGTTTTTGATGAAAATAAAGAGTCTTCTATTTGGAGTAGATTAAGGGAGAAACTACCGCAAAGAAGGCAGGATTAGGTGCGATTTTTGATTGGGGTGTGTCCTGGGCAGAGTCCCTTAAAAATCAGTGGTGGGGCTCCGATGCCACAAAACGGAGGTTTGTTTGATTCATACTGAGGAATATTTTCACTATAAAAACTACAGTCATTACAAACTCTGGGTTGAGTATGGGGGAGTTTTCCAACTGGAATATCTAGTTTTATTGCTCTTCTGATTAATTCTGAGTTCATGGTGCGATTTTACTGCAAAGAAAAACAATTGTAAAGATTATAGGTTGGTGGATTAAATAGATTATTAAACTATGTTTACCAATTAAAAAAATTATAGGAATGTGGAAGTTGATTGAGGATGACTTTGCAAGTTGAATAATAGGTTTGGAGAGTATATACCCTAGCCCAAAAGGTATTGCCCAAGGAAAGATAGGATAATAATCAAGTGAGGTAAAATTTGTGGGCGGGAAGCCAAGGATAATAGACATCATATTGGGATAAAAGTAGTTTATAAGAATCGGAAATACTAATGATATTAAGAGTAAATATTTGTGTTTGGTTAAATAAAGAATAAAAGTAAGAACTGCCAGTAAATGTAATATTCCGAAGCGGACATAAGTATGTTTGTCGAAAAAATAGGTTGTGATAGAAATTAAAAGTGCAAATACTAAAAGCTTGAGCGATTGTTTAAATAGTTTGTGACTAAGGGCTGATGTAATGCCAGCAAGGGTAACAAAAAGTACCCCAAAGATGATGACCAAAAAAGTTATAGGTGGTTTGTCTAGATTGAGATTAATTAGTCCAAAAAGGTTAAGATCAAATAATACATGGTAGATAACCATGGTGATGATGGCAATAGCTCGGAGGTTATCTAAGGTGTAAATTCGTGTGTGTGCTTGCATTTATGTGATTGGCGTGTTTTACTCTAATTCATGGATGAAGATAATAAAAGTGGTGAGAAGCTTGAGAAAAGTGAGCAATCGCCATTGATTTCGATACAAGTAGATGAAACCGTTGAGGAAGGAGACGGTGGGACTTTTAATGCAACTGTGTATGAAGCAACACGGTCAATTATAACTCGTCAGATTGTGCAGTTGGAAGAAATTAAGCATAAAATGAGGATCTTTACAGAACAAATTCAAGATATGGTAGAAAACAGCGAAGCATTGAGTATCGCTGAGAAGGAGTCTAAGGAAGCCAGCAAAAAAGCTAAGGAAATAAAAACCAATATATTACAGAGTCAGGCGGCCAAGAATCTCAAAATGCAAGTACAAGAATTGCGTGATGAGCAGAAGGATTTGGTGGATTCTATGAGTGGTCATTTATTGGATCTTTATCAAACTACTGGGGTGATGGAATTTGAGGCTCCTGACGGGTCAGTATATGAATACAAAATTTCTGCCAAGTTAGGGGGAAAAAAGCAAGGATAGACATGTAGTTGTATAATATGGGACATGAAATTAAGTTTATTTCTTGATCAAGAAAGGGAAGCACGACGAGAATATGAGGACGAGCTTGTTAAAAGGGCGGTTAGTTCAAAAACTGTAGAAACGGTAAGTAATTTATTGTTGAGTAATCCGGATGTGCCGAAACCTGTTGCTATGGGTTTGTTGGGATTTGCCAAAACTGATATTAAAGCAAGAGTAGAATTAATTTCATTGGTAGATGTCAATGTTGGTGATGGGGATGCGCAAGTTAGAATTGATGATGAAAGATTTGGAGATAGAGTTAAGAATAAAGCTAAAGGAGCGTTGAGGATAATTGAAGGAAAGGGATGGGATAGAAGAGTTGGGGTTAAGCGTGAGTTAGCTGAAGAATCTGTAAAAGTAGCTTTAGAAAGAAAACTGTATAAGGAGGTAGAAAATTTAGCATCATCTGCAGTTAGAGTAGGTCTGATTGATGGAGATCGAGCGTGGCAACTCGATAATTCGTTTCATCCACGGAATATTAATCCTCTTGTAGAGGAAGAGATAGTCCCTAGGCCTGCACTTCGTCCTGAAGAGGTTAAGATGGCTGAGTTTTGGGGACAAATAGGGATTTTGTTTGGATCGCCAAGGGAGTCGCTTTTGGAACATTACAGCTGTAATGCTGGTGATTATGTAACGTGTAGTGGTAATCTGAGAACCAGAGAGAAAACTATTAAAGTTGCTAGAGATACATTGGGTAATCAAATTGAGTTACAAAAGTTGCTTAAGAAATAAGGCAACTATTATTTAGCTCCAAAGATTCTGGCATAAACTGTTGCGCCTACTCTCCCCTCTGATAAGTCGAGATTGCCGTTTACTCCGACGGCTAAGAGATTAGATCTCTGGAGATCGATACCTAGTTCATGACTAGTAGGAGGAGTGTAAGCTATACCTGAATTTCTGCCAAGATCAAGTTGGGTTTGAACGCCGAGAGTTAATCCACCTGCTCTAGTGTTTGCAATCGGTGCAATTCTAATGCCACCAACATCAATGTTTCCTATTTCTGCGGTAAGCAAACGAGCGTTTGGACTTTGAATAGAGTCTGTGGGTACTCTTTGAATAAGATTCTGGTCTTGAGCGAGTGCTAATCCTAAAACGACAACGGTGCCGATGATAAGTTTATCTTTATTCATTTTTATCTTCTTCTTCCAATAGTTCTATTTATAACCATGCCCGCTATTGTAATTCCAACGGCTGCAGTCATTATTGATTCTGCTGCGACTAATGGGCGAGGAGGCGGAGCATATATTTCATCACGTGTTGGTACAATACAGTCGTTGGTAGCACAAGCAGCTAGCGATTGAAATGTTATCATTCTTGCGGGTCCTCGGACTATGTATCCGCCTAATCCTGAGGCAACATCAGATGCTATTTCACCAGTTCCCTCAATAATCCCACGTGGTGCATATGTGGTTGTCTGGAGAGTTTCTCCTAGGGTTACAAGGGGCTCTCTACGAAGTTTGTCGACAGTTTGAGCGATAGTCCCTGGCTCCATTTGTTCTAAGGCTATTATGCCTACTACAGATGTTATGGCGGTTGCTTTTGCGATATCTCTTGCATTTATTCGAGGCTTTATTGGACCGAGTGTTGGTTCTTTTTGAGGCTCATCGACATGGTTAATCTTATCAAGTAGTTCTTGATCACTCATGCTACGAGGATCGGAGCGATCTGATGATTGGGGTTTAGTGTCTAATATTCTTGGTTTAAATTCCATATTTAGTATGTATTGTACTGTATCTGTCAACTAGCTGAGTATTTGATTTGCTGAGCCATGACATATGCTTGTGCAAATTGCGCTATGGCATTTTGGACAAGAGGACCTATAACTTCAGCTTGGGCTGCAGTGCGCATTCTTAATCCTAAAGCATCAACTTGACGTTGATTAAGTTCTCCAAGGTTATCCATAAAATCTAAAGTCTTTTTGTCGGGAACTACATCAATAAAACTATTTGCGGCAGATAAATTTATACCAAGTTCTCTCCCGTATAGAGGAAGCCTTCTTTTTATAGCTCCTACTGTGGTATTAAATATATTTGTAGTAGTTTGAAACCCTTCGATAAGAGTTTCGACTTTGAGATTATTTCCGGATCTTACAAAGTCTGCAGGGTCGGCGTTTCCTTGAGGGATGGGGTTGTTTTGTACTCCTGGAGAGATTCTGGCTCGATGTAGTATTTCTGTATAGTAAGGATTAACCCTGAGATCGTCCCAGATGTTATAAATAATAACAGGTAATGTATTGCTAATCATTTCTTGAAGATTCCCGTTATAAGCTGTATATGTGCGCATAAGTGAATGTTGTGCTGGAGACATATTGTTATTATCATATCTTTCGGCTTCAGGAATAATACTGGCAATGGTTCTTATCTTGAGACCTAAGGAACCAAATCCCGGAATTTCAATGCCTTTTTCGCCAAGTAATGATTGGTCTATTTGATATTGGTCTTGGACTCCAGAGATTATTCTGGCTGTTTCTAAAAAGGGGATTTTGAATGTGATTTGTCCTGGTCTGGGATGAATATCTAGACCGCCACGTGTTTCGAGAGTGGTTTCTCCAAAATTGAGAGGATTGGGATCTCTACGCTCGATAATAACCACTGAATCTGGTGGTGGCGCAACCACAAATGACCCTAGTATTCTGCCAAAAAGTTTGCCTCCGCGATATAAAGCTTTTTCTGCGGTTCCCATACTACGCATCATGATAGCTTCTTCATATCTGGGTCCATATCTTTGGACGTTAATGATATGTGCATACATATCAGGTGTGAGTTGTAAGACTCCATTTTGGTCGCGAGTGGCTAAAGATGTTTCGGACATAATTATCTGTTATTAAAACCTTTATTAAATCCCATTTTTGCGATAGCGAAGATGGATGGACGTCGTGATTCTTGTTTTAATCCTATATCTCGAGCTACAGCATCAGCGTGTACTTGAATTGTAGCGTCTTGTTCTGCTTGTTGTCTTTGTGCAATTGTGTTGTTGAGAGTTTCGATAGTTTGTGCAGGGGGAATGCCAAAATATTTTTCAGCAAAGTGAACTATTCCATGGTTCGCAAATTGGTTTCTAGCTTCTTCACCGAATCTGTTTTCAATTTCACGCATCAGAAATTCTAAATCATTGTTCCATTGGTTTTGGGGACGAGTTTCGGGCTGAAGAACAGGTTCACCGTTAATATAAATTTCGGTTTTGGGTTTTGACATATGTATTATAGTATACTGCTATAGTCAAGTAACTTATTTGTCTATAATATTGAAAATTATTGGGATACGGGAATTATCAGTTCGGACATCTACAGTGGCACCTTGAGGAATGGTGATAATAATATAGTCCTTTTTATATGAAATACTTGATTGCTCTGAACCTTGAAGATTAATTGTTTTATTAGAATCTCTGATTAAAGCGTTAAAAACGCGGTTCTCATCTTCAGTAATAGAAATATCATGTCCGCGGGGTTGTAATAATAAATGGGGATAAAAGGCTTCAATTGGTCTACCCCCGTAACTAATTTGGGCATCAATGTCTGAATTAACCAGACGTGCATATCCGGTGCCATTATAAATAATGTTGGTCTCCTGAGTTTCTAGGTCGGTGTGTTTTAGTCTTCTCTCTTTTAGATATGCTGAAGCGAAGGCAAACATAATATTGTGTATTATAGGTAAACAATCTATTGATGCAAGTATTAATTGCATATTTGATATTTATAAAGATATGCCTATAATATCCAATATTAAGTTAATACTATGATTAAAGCTGAGTTTCCATTATCTGACATCGGGGTATTATTTGATGTGGGGTTAAAAAAGAACGAGGGGGGAATAAAATCTTGGGGACTAGATATTGGGTTAAAGGAAAGTGAAGGAGGAGATACATATAGGATTAAATCACGTGATAGGATTGCTAAAGTTGAAGTGGATAATGTCGCGACTGCGACGGTAAGTAAAGATAGTTTATCGTTAGAAGTTGTTGCCTTAGATCAAGATGATCCTAATGTTATAGATGTAGTGCGATTTGATAAGAATACTAAATTACCTGATGGAGTTATAAAGGAATTAAGTGATGGTTGGAAAGTTACGCAAATTGAAAAAGATGGCACTTATATACAAACTCTGACTAATGGGACAAACACAATGAAATTATACGATAAGAAAAAAGCGGGAGTTAGAGGAACTGAATTAAGTATTAAATTTTCGAATGAAGCTGAAGCATTGATGGAATTACAGCAACAATTTGATTTAGATAACACTACGACTGAGGTGTTTGCACTAAGAACTTCTTCGGGACATGACATTAGGTGTCAATTAATGGATAAAGAATTTGCATATCCTCATATTGGGGTTGCTAATGATGAAGATATGAGCTTAGCCTCTTATAGTCAAAAATTAGATGATGGAGAAAGATTACCATTATTTGGACATGTAATGGAATCTGATACTAAAGTGTTAAGAGGATTAATTGCTGAAATAAATGGAATTATCATAGAAGAGGGATTAGTTTCTAATAATGTCGGTGTCCATGGATTAACAATCGATAATGGAACAGATTCAATAAAATTAGAGCGTTGGAGGAATAGTTTAGGCAATTTGTCAACAAGGATAACTCAGGCTTCCGGAATTGATATTAATGTAGCAGACAGATCAATATTAAGTGCTGATTTTTGGAATGGTGTTAATGACTTTGAAGTAGGGTTTACTGCCAGAGAATTTGCTTTAAGTGAATCTGATAATCGGTATATCGGTGAACGGTACATGGTTGGCGGTATGGTTGAGGGGAATCCAAGTGTCTCTGTCTTAACTAATGTAGTTATCGCAAATGGTAGAACAAACGATTTGGGTCAGTTTGATGATTTGGAATTATCAGCGAATATGAGACTAAATACTAATGGTGAAAAAGCAAGTTTGGTTGAAGGTAAAATTCCAGATAGTCACAAAGAAAAGTTAAAAGGAATTAAAGTTGGTTATGGACAGGATGGAAGATTAGAGTTTGAATCTCGCATGAATGATAGCTATTGGAGATTGGGATTAGGTTATAATGACGATTTATCTGTATTAATGGTTATGGGTGGTATGGACAAGGTGACAAGGAGTGTTGAAGCAAGTATTGGTAATCCGGAACTAACTGCGATATTAACTGAGAGTGATATACCCCAAATCACAAAGCGATTAGAAGAAGCTGCGGAATTTGATACATTAATAAAAAATTTATATGGAGGAATTATGGGAAGAGAGGTTGTTAGATTTAGGTTTGAAGTTTAAAAAAAGAGCTATTCTGTTTCATCTTTGCTATTATCAGTATCATATGATTGGGAAAATGATGCTTTTATAGAGAATGGTCCTGATTTAATTGAAAAATTGTCTGTATGTAAATCAGGCTCTAGTGTTCTTTGAGACAACCCCCAAATTGTGGTACCACCAATTACATAATCATTTTGGTCGATTTTGTATTGAGTTGCTTCACCTGTAGAAGGATTGATTTGAGTAGTTACTTTTCGATTAATTTCTTGTTGGAAAGGACTAAAGTGTGCCACAATTCCATTGAAGGTCCCCTCTGACGTTGTGAGATTTTCGTTAAATTTCATTATTGCCACTCCTTGTGTAATGCTAACAGACTGTGGCATTATAGTTTTTTCATTTGAAAAAAATGTTTGTAAGCGAGTACCTTTTGGTGAAATTGCTGAAATAGTATTAGTTGAAGATGTAATTCTTTTTTGATCATCTGTAATAAAATCGCGTGATTGTGTGCTAGTGCCGATTTTTGAAATATGCTTTGCAATGCCACCATGATATCCATATTTTGTATCTTCGTAATTGGATCCATATTTATCTGTAATGTCTGTAAGGATCTTATAGGCGCGTTGTGTTAGTGTTTCTTTGAGAGTTGACATTAGCCTGCTGTTATATTGAACGGACCAGCTTGGACTGCAATTTCAGCACCATGTGCGCTGAAGAAGCCCGCTCCTACACTAAATGATGAATTTTGGGATATTGTTCGAGTTGGACTTACTTCATTAGTGTTTTCAATGACTCTAGAGAAAAAAAGACCAGTCAGTTGGGCACCTGCATGTGCTTTTTCTCCTGTTCCGGCCAGTGCTTTGACATTCCAACCACCAGTATGGCCAACTATTATAAGGCTGTTAGGCGCTGTACTTGAAGCGCTAGCGTGTCCAAGTGAGAATTCGGTTAGTTTGGAAATATTATGTTTATCTGATATTACTTTAGTGTCAGAAAAAGATCCTCCAATCCCAATCGCTCGAGCTTGAAGTTTTCCAAGTTGCGGTTTTTTAGCGTCTACTGGAGTTATAGAAACGGATAGTCCGGCTAATTCTACATTTGCTTGAATTGCTTCACGAGCTTTAATTCCAGCAATGCCTCCATTAAGTTCAAAAGCGCTTCGGGATTTCAGTTTGCCATCTTCAATTATAGATGTTTGTCGTCCTATTCCGATGCCTAATGCACCCACAGAGGCTTTAGTTTCTTTATTCGAATCGAATTTAGCAGAGATACCAGTTATACTCTCGATATTTCCATGTGGCATGACACCAAAGATAGTGGTAGCGATACCCCCTGCACCTGTAACAACTACATCTTGTTGGGTGATTTTTTGTTCAGTTTCACTTATTTTGTCTATTATTAAAGGTTTGCGATTTATTCTTCTTTCTGGTCCAAAGGCAAATCCTAGTGTCCGAATAGTTTTTTCTTTATTTATTTCTGGCATATATTTTTAGATTGCCTCCGATTATAGATATTCATAATATTATTGCAAGTATTAAATTGTCTTATATTTATCTTTATAAGACTGATTAAGTTGTGAAGTATACAAGTTTGAAGAAATTGAGAATATAAGGATTATTCGAGAATTCGTACATTGCCATCAGTATCTAAAACGGCATCTCGCACTACTCGATTTATGTTATTAGTTCCTTTTTGACAAAGAACTTCAAAAAGACTAGTATCTGGTTGAGATCCGTTGATTCTAGACACAGGTAATAGTGGTGTGTGAATTCCTCTACAAATTCTACCTTCCGAATCTGAAGGAATCTGAGTTGTAAATGTTGGAAGTGTCGCTTCACAATTGATTAATCTATTGGGTTGACCAGCGTCTGGTAAACAAATGGCAACTTCTGATCCCTTGATCTTTGCATATCCCAGAAAGGCGTTGGGTCCGTGTTCAAAGGTTGGGAAGTTGGGTATTGGTAATGCTGCTTTAATGGGATCAATCTGAGGGATCTGAGTGGGTGTAGTTGGAGTTATTTCCCACGATTTGTCAATTATGGGAGTAGGAATTGTTTGCGTGGGTGCTGAATCATTTGTTTGAGGTTGACCTGGATTTACAACTGTATTAATTGTAAGTGCTAATGCTCCGGCACTCAGAGCAGCTGCGATGTGTGGCCCTTTCTTGATAAATTCTTTGCCTATTTGAAGTGTATTTGATCTAGTTGATTGGGCTACCTTTCGAGCCTTCTCCCTGATTGTTTCTCTATCCATATTTAATATATGTTGAATGATAACACTTTTTTACCTTAAATCAAGATGATTATGGGATATGGGGGAATTGTTACTTAGATTTGGTGGAGAATTGGAGTTTGTCTTGTTTCAGGCTGACGTGGATGGTGTCACCTGATTTAAACTTATTATCAATAATGTCGTAAGCAAGTTCGTCGACTAATTTTGATTCAAGAGTTCGTCTAAGTGGTCTTGCTCCAAATGCAGGATCATAGCCTTGGGTAGTGAGCCAGTCTTTGGCTTGGGGAGAGACTTCGAGTTTGTAACCTTGTTTAGCTAGACGAACCTTGATGAGATCCAGTTGTAAATTAAAGATATGCTCTAGCTGATCTTTCCCTAATGGATGGAAGACAACAATAGAATCTAGACGATTGAGGAACTCAGGGCGGAAGTTTTGTTTGAGAATGGACTGAATTTGAGGTTGAATGGTGTCTAAGTTTTGGTTGGCGCTTGCTGTTTGGTGGATGAGATCTGCTCCAATATTGGAGGTCATGATAATAATGGTATTTTTAAAATTGACAGTGCGACCTTTGCCGTCAGTCAGGCGGCCATCGTCGAGGATTTGGAGGAAAGCGTTAAAAACTTGGGGATGGGCCTTCTCTACTTCATCAAAGAGAATGACTGAGTAGGGTTTGCGACGGACTGCCTCGGTTAGTTGGCCGCCTTCTTCGTATCCTACGTAGCCTGGAGGCGCACCGACGAGTCGAGAGACGGTATGGGCTTCTTGATATTCGGATAGATCGATGCGAATCATGGCATCTTGGGAATTAAACATGACTTGGGCAAGGGCACGGGCTGTTTCGGTTTTGCCAACTCCGGTTGGCCCGAGGAACAAGAACGAACCGATGGGGCGATTTTCATCGGAGAGTCCCGCTCTGGATCTGCGAATAGCTGAAGCGACTTGTGAGATTGCTTCATTTTGGTCAATGACAAAATCGTGGAGTTCATCTTCAAGATTGATCAGTTTCTCTGTTTCGGACTTGAGGAGTTTATTGGTGGGGATGCCTGTCCAGCGTGAGACGACTTTGGCGATGTCTTCTTCGGTGACTTGTTCTCGAAGCATTTTTTCTTCATCAGGAATTGATTGCCAATCTTTCTCGAGTTTTTCAAGTTCTTTTTGTTTGGTGGGAATCTGACCGTATTTGATTTCTGAAGCTTTTTCGAGATTTACTTCTCTTTCGTAACGATCAAGCTCTGCTTTCAGTTGATCAATTTCTTCACGGACTTTGCGGATTTGATCAAGTTGTTTTTTTTGAGAATTCCAACGGAGTTCTAAAGCTTGGCTTTGGGTTTTTTTGGTTTGGATATCGCGAGCTAATTCTTCTGCTCTGCTTTGGGCTGATTTGTCTTTTTTGAGTGCCGCAAGCTCGATTTCTTGCTGGGTTATTTTGCGTTTGAGTTGATCAAGATCGCTGGGCATGCTTTCAACTTCAATTTTGAGTGAGGAAGTAGCTTCATCAAGCAAATCTATAGCTTTATCCGGCAAAAATCGATCAGTAATGTAGCGAACGGAGAGTTGCACGGCAGCGATAACAGCATCGTCAGTAATACGGATACCATGATGAAGTTCGTATTTTTCCTTGATGCCACGTAGTATGGCAATACTGTCTTCGATAGAAGGTTCTTCTACGTAAACTGGTTGGAAACGACGCTCGAGGGCTTGGTCTTTTTCGATATACTGGCGGTATTCTTTGATAGTGGTAGCGCCAATAGCGTGAAGCAATCCTCGAGCTAAGGATGGTTTGAGAATATTAGCTGCATCGACAGCGCCTTGAGCGTCACCTGCGCCGACGAGGGTATGGAGTTCGTCTATGAAAAGAATAAATTGGCCCGCTGATTGTTCGATTTCCTTGAGTAGTGCTTTGAGGCGTTCTTCGAATTCGCCACGGAATTTGGCGCCTGCTAACATGGAGGCTAGGTCTAATGAAATAATTTGTTTGTCTTTGAGAGTATTAGGGACATCTCCATCAACTATTCTTTGAGCTAGACCTTCAGCGATGGCAGTCTTACCCACTCCTGGGTCACCTACGAGTACTGGATTGTTTTTGGTTCGGCGGGAGAGAATTTGCATGACACGGCGGACTTCTTGGTCGCGCCCGATGACAGGATCAAGCTTATTATCTTTGGCTAGTTTGGTAAGGTTGGTGGTATATTTTTCGATGGCATTGTAGGTGCCTTCGGGATTTTGGCTGGTGATGGGTTGATTGTTACGAATGTCCATAATTGTTTTTTTGATAGAATTGAATTCTAATGATTGGGACTTAAGTATATCATTTGCTTGGCAGTCTGTGTCAAGGAGTGCTAGAAGAAAATGCTCTCTTGAAATGAACTCATCTCTAAGGTCGCGTGAGATTTGGTCAGATTTGTGAAGAACTTTGGCTAATTCTGAGCTTATTTCAATTTGAGTCGGGGGTGGAGATACTTGGGGTAAACGAGAAATTGATTGGTTTATAGAGTCAGTTAAGCGGGCAATGTTAACTTTTGATTGACGTAAGACTTCATAGACAATGCCATCGGTATCGTTTATGAGAGCTTTAGCTAGGTGTAAGGAGTTAATGCTCGAGTTATGGTTGGTAGTGGCAATCTCTTGAGCCTGCGTTAATGATTGTTGAGCAGGATATGTAAAGCGATTAGGATCCATAGGAATAATTTATGACGTATATTGTTAAATGTAAATTAGTTATGTAAAAATTATGTATGAAAAATTAGAATAATATTTAAAGTAATGGTGAATGAAAGTTAAAATCTGTAGGACTTGTGAAAGTTTTGTGTTGTGGTATATTTTAATATGATATGGAAGATTTTTCGGATGGAGAACAAAATTTGGGTTCTGAGAGATTAGGTCTGGAGGAAACGGTTGTCCCTGTTGAAAGATTGTTATGTAACGATCCCTCTGTGTTGGTGGGGTTGTTAGTTGAAGATGCATTTAATAATGATTCAAAAGAGAATGATATTTTTGGATGGCGTGAGTCTAATTTTGGTGTCACAGGTAAAGGATTTGAACCTTCAGGTACTATGTTTGACTCGATGAAAGATTTGCTGACAAAAGCATCTCCGACTGGAAAAGGACGTGATCTGCATGGAACTACGGTTGATAGTCTTGTTGGGGATGAAAAAGAATTGTTAATGGTTGGCCGTAAGGGTTTAAGATTGAAATCACCAAAATCATCAAAAGAGAGTAATTCGGATAATCTAGATGGTTTACAACCACATAGTTTGCTTTGTGGTCTTTGGGATGCTGGCGTTAGTTCTAAGGAAAGTAGAAATGTTGAATTTGCTAGAAGACAAGCCGTTGGAGCAGATCCTAGTATGGTTGAAAATTATATGAAAAAAGTTATAGATGAGAATTCTGGCAATGATAATGGTGAGGTTCATGTAAGATATCCACATAAAGATGGAAGCGGTAAGTTAGGATATATTGATATTGTTGTTAGATCTAAGTTGGAAGCTAGTCGGTTAGCTCACAAGGTAGAGTCTGCTTTGATGGGGAGAATGGGCCAATTGTAGTTAGAATGACTACATCATTGATTCAAGGATTTGAATGCGTTTGTCGATAGGAGGATGGGTGGCAAACATATTGGCAAACCAGCTAATGGAGTCTTTGCGATTTTTGAGGGGATTGGTGATGTAGAGGTGAGCTGTGGCCTTGTTAGCTGCTTCGAGTGGTTCAGTATCGGTGCTTAATTTGCGTAAGGCTGAAGCTAGCGCTGAGGGTTGGCGGGTGAGTTTGGCGGCGCTAGCATCGGCCAAAAATTCACGTTGGCGGGAGATAGCCAATTGAATGAGTTGAGCCACAATAGGAGATAGAAGTGTTAATACAATGGCTATAATCCCAATGATTGCACTGCCTCCTTCGCTATCTTTGGATCTGCGTCCTGACCAAGACATACGTAGAAACCAGTCAGCTAGTAAGGTGACCGTGCCTACTAGGATTGTGACTAATGACATAAGGCGAATGTCGTAATTACCAACGTGTGAAAGTTCGTGAGCAATCACCCCTTCGAGCTCACTGCGATCTAAGCGTGAAAGGAGTCCTGTGGTAGCTACGATAGCTGCGTGTTGGGGATCTCGACCTGTGGCAAAGGCATTCATGGCAGTATCGGGGATAATATAGAGCTTAGGCATGGGAAGTTGAGCTCCGATACAAAGATTTTCGGTAACAGTATAGAAATCAAAATTATCCTGACGGTTGGCGGGTTTGGCTCCTGATAAGCTTAAGACTATTTTATCTGAGTAGTAATAACTACCGAAACTCATAATGCCTGAAATAATTAAAGCTATACCGACAAAACTAGCCCCCATGTCGGTAGTTTGGCCATAAATCCAAGCAACAAAGGCAATAAATGCCATAAAAACAACCATGACTATGGTGCTTTTGAATTTGTTTTTGTCGACTTGTTCGTAGACGTTATTCATGGATTTGATTATAAATGATGTTGTAAATCATTTTAACTCATGCAACACCTGCTAAATATATAGCAGGTGTTGGTGTCTTAGTTGATGATTAACTTAAATCAACTTTGGGACTTTTGAGTTCTTCTGGAGAAACTGCGGTTGCAGATTGCATATCTGCTGGCATTTCGAGACCTTTTTCGGCTTGGAATCCAAATAGTGATGCAACAATGCTTGAAGGGAAAGTTTCGCGCATAATGTTGTAGTCAGCCGTGAGATCAATGAGAGTTCTGCGGGCATACATGACTTTGTCAGATGTATCACGGAGTTCGTTCATTAATTGAGTGATGACTTGGTCGCTTTTGATTTCTGGGTTACTTTCGACGACGACACGTAGACCATCGAGGGCTTTGTTCATCATGTCGCTGGCTTTGCCCATTTGAGCGACGTCTTGGGTTTCGAGTGCGTTATTAACAGCCATGCGAGCATTGGTTAATTGCTCAAAGATACCCTTCTCTTGTTTAAGGAAAGCCTTGGCTGATTCTTGCAAGTTAGGAATTAATTCTGATTGGCGTTTGAGCTGATTACCAATTTCTTGGATTGAAGCTCTAATTCGGCCACGAAGAGATACGAATTGATTGTAATTAGCTACTAAATAAACTATTACGATCAATGCGACGATTCCGAATCCTATTAAATATGACATAAAATCACCTCCATTCTTGATAAATATTATATATTATTGTGGCAATAATTTTTGTAATTTGTTAAGCGGATAAGTGTTAATGATATCAGAGGGTGTAGCCCAGCCTCGTCGAGCGGTATCAACTCCATATTTGATCATAGACATGTGGTCTACTTGATGAGCGTCTGAGCTAATTACAAATTTAACTCCAAAACGCTTGGCTTCATATATAAGACTGTCGGGCAGATCAAGACGGTCTGGCCAGCCATCAATATCAAGCCATTTATCATGTTGTGCGCAGTACTTAAATATTTTTTCCCAATCGGCATTGACTCCTTGACGACGAAGTAAAGTGCGACCTGTGGGATGTCCAAGGATCTTAGCTTTGGGGTGAGTAGAAAGAGCTTTGATAATTCTGTTAGTGGTTGTGTCAATGTCTTGTTGGAAACTTGAATGGAGAGAAACAACTGCAAAATCAAGGTAATCAAAAGCCTCAATCGGTAATGCTAAGTTGCCGTCAGGTTCAATGTCGATCTCAAGTGAGTTAAATATTTTCACAGGATTCGTTTCACGAGCCGATTCCTGTATGTTTAAGTCTTGTATGGTCTTATTTTTATTTTTCACCAGGTTAATAATTTGTGAAAAGTCATGATTTGACTTACTGGGATTGTGTTCACTAAAGGCTAAATACTGGTAGTTGTTTTGGCGGGCAAACTCAATCATTTGCGTCATAGATGAAATACCAAGGTCATGGGATGGTTCGATGTTAAAATCTGAATGAATATGAAATTCTCCTTTGAGATCATTTAATTGGACGAGTTGAGGAATCTTGTTTTGAATAGCTAACTGAATTTCGTTTTTGCCTTCTCTAATTTCTGGTGGAATCCAAGACATGTGAAGCTTTTGGTATATTTCTTCTTCTGAGGTTGACGAGATGGTTTGGTTGGATTTATCAAGCAATCCGTGTTCTGAGAGTGAGAAACCTTGAGATATGGCATGTTCTCGAAGCTTGATATTGTGAAATTTAGAACCTGTAAAATGAAGCAGTAAGGCTCCGAATTTGGACGGGCTCTGGGTGATTAGATCAACGTGGTATTGATTATTAACTATAATTGATGCTTTGACCTCACCTCTGGCAATTGTATGACTTGATTGCGGATAAGCAATGAAATGATCGATAACCATTTGCGGTTCTAAAGTTGAGACAGCAAAGTCTAGATCTCCGACTGTGGCAACTCTACGACGTAGGCTTCCTAATGCATAAATTTTATCAACTTGTGGGACTTGACGCATATAGGACATTATTTCTTGTGAAATTTTGTCAGCTATATGGAGTAGAATCCGCGGATTGGATTGGATTTGGTTGTATTCTTCGATGTTACGAAGGACTTTGGCTTCAAAATCAGCTTTATATCCTGAGATTTGTTGGATTTCATTTTGACGGGCTGATTTTTGAAGTTTAGTAATCGCCGAGTGATATCTTGTTAAGCCTAAATTAAGGGCTAATTTATATGCGTGCTTTGGTCCAATGCCCGGAATAGGTAATATAGCAAACATGCCTGCAGGTAGACCTTGGAAAATCTCATCAATGTATGAGGACTGACCTGATTGAAATATGTCTTTGAGATGAGCATAAATACTGCCCCCAATGGCTGGCAAGTTATGAAGTTCATTATTGTTATATAAGTTAGAAGCTTCTTGAGAGGCGTTTTCGATGGAATCAGCTGCTTTTTGGTAAGCTAGAACTCGGAATTTGTCTGCATTTTTAATAGTGAGAGCTGCGGAAACTGAGCGCAAAAGGAATGATAGTTCTTTATTGGTGGGAGGATTGCTTAGGGGGAGATCCATTATTTTTAGATTATCACATATATAAGATCCGATTACTTCCCAACTTAATTAATAACTGATATACTATGTTTGAGTTCAAATTTTTGGGGTCGTAGCTCAATTGGTTAGAGCGCCTGCCTGTCACGCAGGAGGTTGCGGGTTCGAGTCCCGTCGATCCCGCAAGTGAGTCGGTTTAGCTTCTGGGTTGTAAAATGGTAATGATTTGTTGACATTAGATTTGCATAGCTTATAATACGTTTCAAGCGCTAATCGATTAATTAAAGTGCGCAGTTTGATATGGAAAACAAAATTAGAGATTTTCTTAAATTAATCAAAGTCAACGAAAACACAATCAGCATGTTTCTTGGTTTGGGAGTGGTGGCAATTATTGCAGTGATGATTGTAAATTATTTCCGTGAAACCCCAGCAAGCTTGCCGACCATTGATGATAGTACGATTAGTCAGGTATTAGATGACATTAACTATAATGAGGCAAGTCAAAGTGCTATGGCAAGCGACAGTGGTGAGTTGGCTCAAGCAGAAGCTGTAAGTCCAACTGTTGTGCCTACGATTAAACCAACAAAAGTACCACCGACTGCTACTCCAACACAAATTCCTACTCCAACTCCAACGGTGGTTCCATCAAGCACTCCAACTTTGATCCCCACTCAAATACCAACCGCTACTGTAGTCCCTGAAAAACCAACAACAACCCCACTTCCTACTATCGTGCCAACGATGACTCCGACTCCAACGCCTTCAGGACAGATCGCTGGCGGAGTTTCTACCAGCAATGATGAACAAGTTGCAGGTGCTAATCAACAAAAGTATGTGGTAGTTAAAGGAGATAATTTGTGGAAGATAGCTGAGAAAAATTACAAGACCGGATATGGTTGGGTTGAGATTGCGAAGGCAAATAACATGACTAGTAAAACTGTTGGTTTAATTGAAGTAGGTCAAGAACTTAATATTCCTCAACTTGATAAACAATATCCCACTACTGTAGTTGATCAAAGTGATAGCAATATTGCTTCAGCAGGCACTAATGTGGATCAGAATATAACTATCACAGCTGATAACTACACTGTAGTAAAAGGTGATAATCTATGGAATATAGCAGTAGCTGCATATGGAGATGGATTTAAGTGGACCACAATTTATGAAGCGAATAAAGAAACTATAACTACACCTAGATATATTGAAGTGGGAATGAATTTGAAGTTGCCAAGAAGCTAATAAAATTAATTAGATTGAAAATTGGTTAGACTGGTGTTAGTATTCGTTTAATGGAAATTGGTGAGGTAATTAGTTTAGATATTAAGTATTCAGAACCAGAAATTGTACGGGGGGGGATGTTAGATACTTTTGTCAGTAGAATAACCGCGGGAAGATTTGGGGTAGAAACTCGAGTTACCAGAGGATTAAAGGATGAAGTGTCTGGGAAGATATTTCAAGGTGATCCCGCTGCATTGGCATTTAGAACTGGTGAGCCTGTAATGGTTAGAGATCGAAGTAACACAGAGCATAATAAAAAGCAAAGAATTGTAAGGAACAGGATAGATGAATAACAATTTAATTAAGTGGGTAGTAGAAATAGGTTAATATCAATTGGGATTATATTCTATCAATCCAAGATTTTCTCCCATAAACGTAAGCCAAGAGTTTTTATAGTTTGAGATGGGGTTAGATACTGATAAATCAAATAGCTCAGATTTTGCTATTCTTAATTGTGAATAAGTGTCATTGTGCTTAGATTCAAATATGATCAAATTGAGTTTGGGATTGTATAAAATTTTAGTTATTTCTCGAAATGTGATTGTTCCACGTTCATTTTTATAATCAAATAAAATTTGTATTTCATTGGGTATATCTGTAATTACACATAATTGAACATTGAGTAAATCATTTTCTAATTCAAATAATGTAAAAAGATAAGTATCTTTAAATACAATTATTTCGGATTTACCCGAACAGCTATCTTCAATCTCTGGATTTTGCCATTTAATATCTAAAGTTTTAGAAATTTTTTCGACATCAATAATATTAGATATTTCTGGTTTCATATCTTTGGGAGCGGCGGACCGGATTTGAACCGGCGACCTTCTGCTTGGGAAGCAGACATTCTACCGCTGAACTACCGCCGCGG
>CAZLQM010000008.1:0-34194 GCA_964561945.1 uncultured Gammaproteobacteria bacterium
AGAGTTAGTTTGGATTAATATTGAAACTTATAAGATAAGTAAAAGGAAAATTAACTACGGAGAAATTGAGTAGATAATATGTTTATTATAGGTTATAATAACCTTTATGATACTGGCCATTGATACATCGTGCGACGAAACTTCTGTGTCGGTAGTTGAGGGACGCAAAGTTATGAGTAATGTAATTGCTTCCCAAGTTGAGTTACAAAAAAAATATGGCGGTGTCTACCCGACTGAGGCAAAAAGACAACATGAAAAAGTTATTGATGCCGTCATAAACGAAGCTATGTTGAAGGCAAAAACTAGTTGGAATCAGATTGAAACTATTGCTGTAACCGCTGGACCCGGACTGGCTCCTGCATTAGAAGTTGGGATTGCCAAAGCCAAAGATCTGGCAAATAAAAATAGAAAGGAAATTGTGGGCATTAACCACATGGAAGGGCATCTCCTCTCTTGTTTGGCGAGAAACTCGAAAAATCGCGGGCTGTATGAAAGCAATTTGGTAGAAATTGAGAGTGTGGAATTTCCTGTCCTAGGATTGTTGGTTTCTGGTGGCCACAGTGAGATTGTATTAGTTAATGACATAGGATGTTACGAAATTATAGGTAAAACTTTGGATGATGCTTGCGGAGAATGTCTGGACAAGGCTGCTCGGATGATGGGACTGGGATATCCGGGCGGGGCTATCATTGAACAGTTTGCAAAGAAAGGAAAAAAGGGGTCAATCAAATTGCCAATTCCGATGAGGAATAGTGGTGATATGAATATGAGTTTTTCGGGGTTAAAAACTGCGGTGCTTTATGAAATTCGTGCTCAAGAAAAAGGAACTAGGAAAATTGAAAAAGGCAAAGATACGATGGTTAAAGACTTACAGTGGGGAAAACAAAATTTGGAACAACAGTATATCTATAATTTGTGTTTGGCGGTGCAAACGGCAGTAATTGTGTCATTGTTGGAAAAACTAGAAATGGCGATAAAAAAATATCAACCTAGTTGGATATGGTTGGGTGGTGGCGTAGGTGTAAACAAAGCCTTGAGGCTGAAGTTACGGAAACTGGCAAATAAGTATGGTATTAAACTAGGACTACCCTATTCTAAAAAGCTTTATGGCGATAACGCTGCAATGATTGGCGTGGCTGCAAGTTTGGGAAGTCAAAAGAAAAGGAAGTGGAAAAATCAAACAGTTGAACGTATACCTAGATGGAGCTTAGATCAGGGGATGGTGTAACCGTTGAACTGGAGTGGTCGATGGGGTTTGGAAAAATAAGAACCTGCTTCGGTTAAAATGCCAATGATAGAAGGATTTTCGCATTCTTTAATAATTTGAAAACCACCTCCATGCATGGTGGTAATGGCAATTGAATCACGGAAAGATTGCAAGCTAAATTGAGTTGGCTGCTGGACAATTGGAAATTCGCGAACGAAAGAGTAGCCTGAAACTCCATCGCTGTATGATTGCCACTCCAGATAACGAGCAATAAAGCTCTCGTCTGGTCTTGGAACAATGGTTACCATGCCAGTATAACGCAACTCATTAGTTCTAGGTCGGTTTTCGACTTCAGCGATAATTGAATCCACTACTCTGTTGGAATACGACCAAAGATGGGGATTGGGAGATGATTCTACTTGAGCTAGAGGCGGGGGGTAGATTCTTTCGCGAGCTTTCATTTAATTTATATAATAAGTTTTTTTTGATATTTGACAAGTTTTTATTTTTGAAAGATTGGCTTATTAAATTGCATCGCTTGTTCTGTATAATAGCCTCACATGGATAAGGCTTTTAATCACAAAGAATGGGAATTTAATTTGTATGCTAAATGGGAAGGCGCAGGTGCTTTTGGGCCGGAAGTTAATCCTGATGGCAAGGCTTTCAGCATTATCATGCCTCCCCCCAATGCCAACGACCCGTTGCACGTGGGGCATGCAATGTTTGTATCCGTTCAAGATATTTTGGTTCGTTATCATCGGATGAAGGGAGACAAAACCCTCTGGCTCCCTGGCACTGATCATGCAGGGATTGAGACACAGTTTGTGTTCGAGAAGAAATTAGCCAAGCAAGGCAAAAGCCGGTTTAATTATGATCGGGAAACCCTCTATGAAATGATTTGGGATTATGTCAAAGAGAACTCTCAAACTTCAGTTGATCAGATGAAGAAATTGGGAGCAAGTGCTGACTGGAACAGGTTTACATTTACGTTAGATGAGAAGATTGTTGATCAAGTACTCAATACATTTATAAAACTTCATCAGGAAGGTCTTATTTACCATGCAGAGAAACTCGTCAACTACTCTCCCCGAGCAGGAACCAGTTATTCAGACTTGGAAATTGAATATGAAGATCGTAACTCGCCTTTGTATTACGTGAAATATAGAATGGTTGATGATGAAACGCAGTATGTAAGTGTAGCCACAGTTCGACCTGAACCTATCTTTGCAGATACACATTTGGCGGTTAATCCTAAGGACAAGAAGCGGAAACATTTGATTGGAAAATTTGTACTAAATCCGCTAACTGATGAGAGAATGGAAATCATTGGAGATGAGTTCGTAGATATGGAATTTGGGACTGGGATTGTGAAATTAACGCCCGCACATGATCATAATGATTTTGAAATCGCAAAGAAGCACAACTTGCCCATAAGGCAAGCTATAAATACTGATGGAAAAATTACAACGCTCGGTGGCAAATATGCAGGGCTTAAAGTAGAAGAAGCCAGGAAAGTTGTGGTCGAAGATCTACGAGATAAAGGCTTAATAGAAAAAATCGATGACAAATACCAAAACCGAGTGGCCGTCTGCTATAAAACTGGTGGAACTATTGAGCCCCTACCTCTGCCCCAGTGGTTTATAAAGGTGGAGTCGTTGGCAAAAAAAGCTCTGGAGGCAATTGAAAACAAGGAAACAGTAATTATGGGGGCAGGACACGAAAAAATACTCAAGCACTGGCTTGGAAATTTGCGAGATTGGAATATCAGTCGCCAAATAGTATGGGGAATTCGAATTCCTGTGTGGTATAACGTTGACGACAACCCCGACATGGTGTTAGGTTTCTTGACGAAGGGTGGAAAATTCGTAAAAGGAGTGGCACGTGAGCTAATTGAAACTTATGATTTGGAAGAAATAAGGAATGGTTTGCAAACATTGATAACCACGAATGAGGCAAAGTATGAGGTTAGCAAAAAATCCCCAGGGGAAAGATATATACAAGAAACTGATACTTTTGATACGTGGTTTTCGTCTGGTCAGTGGCCAGTGGTAGCGTTGAAGGCTAAAAGTGAAGCTGATTTTGAGACTTTCTATCCGACCAGTGTGATGGAAACCGCTTACGATATCTTAACATTTTGGGTTATGAGGATGATGCTACTGGGAATTTATGTAACAGGAAAGACGCCCTTTGAGAAAGTGTATTTGCATGGATTGGTTCGAGATGAAAAAGGCCAAAAGATGAGTAAGAGCAAGGGCAATGTGATTAATCCACTTGAGTTTGTAGATAAATACGGAGCTGATGCCTTGCGAATGGCTCTGGTGATGAGTTCTTCTGCGGGATTGGATAGTGCAGTTGGAGAGAGCAAAGTTAAAGGGATGAGGAACTTTGCCAATAAGATTTGGAATGCAGGTCGGTTTATCAAAATGATGAAGGATGGAGAGTTGCCTCATGAAAGCAATGACTCCCCTTCTCTGGATGAAGCATTTGAAAAGAAGATAAAGGAAGTAGTGAGGCAAGCAACTGATCAATTAGAAAAATTACGTATCGGTCAAGCCAGTGAAACAGTTCACAACGAATTTTGGCATTGGTTCTGTGATCAGTGTATTGAGGATGCAAAAAAAGGAAATTTATCTCTATCCAAACTGGAAGATGGACTGGAAATTTTTCTTAAACTATTACATCCCTTTATGCCTTATGTGACCGAGTCTGTGTGGAGTTATTTGAATAAAGAAAAATTGTTAATTGTAAGTGATTGGCCGAAGGTTGTTGAGAAAGAAAGTTAATTATTAAAAGAGATTGTTGAAAAATTCATTCAGCGCTGGAAGGAAAAGTGGGCTGTGGTATTTCAAGTAGGTCGTAAGACATGAAAGCTGTGATTTGGGTTTTGGGGATAGTAAAATAAAGCTGTCCTTGTTCGGTTTGATTTTTGGTTAAGGAGCGCGACAAGACAAGTTGTCGAGATTTGAAGTTTTTGATTGGTTGCAAAGGCGGACCTCCGGATTTTAAAATGGTACCTTCAAAATTTAGAGAAAAATTATTGCGTTGAAAAGTACAATTTGCGTTTGGAATACTACAGAGGTCGTTAGCGGATATTTGAACTTCGGCAATAACCATGTCTGTAGCGGAGTTATATTTGATTCGACGATATGAAGTTACTTGATAGGAAAGTTTGGATACATCTGTTTGTGAGTGGAAATCAGACTCTGGAGATGGCTGGAGAGCTTGGAGCTTGGAAGAGGCAAGTTGGTAGGCGGAGTAAGAAATAAAAACAAGAGTAAAAATCAGAACTAGTACGATGATGATCGTGACGCGGAGAGAGTTTTGCACACACCAATTGTAAGGGAGGACTGCCCTACTCTTCAAACTCTATTTTTCTTCGGTAGCTTCTTCTTCAGATTCAGCATCTGGTTTTTCGTTGATGATTTCGGTTTCAATGACTTCTTCTTCGACTTCTTCCTCTGCCATAGTTGAGTCCTCTACCCTAGCCACCAGTGTGTCCAAGGGGTGTTCTATGGTGTGTTTGCTAGGATCAATGTTTAGGTCGCCAAGAGTAATTTCGTCTTCTTGGGTAAGGATCTTAGAAATATCCGCGACGAAGTATTCCGGCATGTCCTGAGGAAAAGCTTCGACTTCAATTTCATCCATGATAGTAACTAACATGCCACCATCACTAACAGCTTGGGATTCACCTTTGAAGTGAATGGGGATGGCGAGTTGAATTTTTTCTTTGAGATTAACTTGGTGGAAATCGACATGGATGGGTTTGTCTGTGACCGGATCAATTTGGATTTCGGAGATCATGGCTGGATGAGATTTTTTTTCTGGTTCGATGATTAATTCAATGACACCTGTATAGCCCGCTTCTTTGTATATTTTGCCAAGTTCGACTAGTGAAACTTGGAAAGCATGAGATTCTTTGGCCTTGCCATAGAGATTGCCTGGGATAATGTCTTGTTTGCGAAGACGATTGGTTTTTTGCCCAAAGATTTCGCGTTTTTGGACTGTAAGAGTGTGCATGGTTTGGAATTAATTGAAGATGATTAATTTATCAGTCGACAAAACCGTATTATAGGTGACTTGGGGTGGTAAGGTCAAGCTGGTAACTGATTGGACGGGAAAAGGCGAACTTAATGTTGTGCTGCGAGGACTGTTTATCTTAAGAGAGAAGTTGTCATCTTGGGTGCCTGATTGTTTACGGAGAGTTAATGATGAGTTTGAGGGAGTCAATTTTTGGGTTGTGAAGATTATTTGAATCTGAGACTGACTGTTAATGGTAACAGGAAAATAGACTCCCAATTCTAAGAATTTGTCATGAGAAATTATATCCGGATCAACAGCTCTTGTGTTTTGGTTTTGGTCTGAGACGCTAATGGTTTGGAGTGTAGCATCGGGTGGGAGATAAACTCGAAGATAATTTTTATAGTCCCCTTCTTGCTTGGTTTGGGATTGGGATGAATTAATATATTGAGCTGTTAAATTGATTGTCTGGGAATCTGGACCGTCTTGAATTTCTAAGGACAAATTACGAGTGATAAATTGATTGGCTTTGTTAACTCCTAAGTTAGAGTCGACAAAAGCAATAGTGGCGCTGGATTGATTAGGATGGGGTGCAAGAAGATGACCTGACCAGTTGTATTGGTCGAGTTTGTTTTGGAGTTCATTGTTGGTTGAAAAAATTTGAATCTCACGGGAGTTGAGGCTTGATAAAGTTTGGGCTGTAAATGAGTTTATTAAATTAATATCTGGGTTTTGGTAGTTATTAATTAACTTTGTGGCTAGGTCGGTTATGAGAGTTTTTTTGAGATTGGAACTGGGATAGAAGTTGTCTTCTATTTGGCTTTGGAAAATGTTGTGTAAGTTTTTAGCAGTAAGTGGCTCCTCCACTCCTTGAAGGGTAAGAGGAGTTAGTGGTTGGATTATTTTTTCGATGTAGGAAAGATTGAGAGATATAATAACGTCTGGGACAAGGTTAAGCTCTTTGTTGAGAAACCAACTAGCGCTTGAGGAGCTGGTGGCGAAATCTGGATCCCAATTGGAATCGCGTAAGTACCATGATGGTTCATTGAGAATATTTTTGATTGGCTCTGGAGGTCTTACATGGCCAGCAAGTTGGCCATCAGCATCATAGACATCATAGATTTTCCAATTATTTATGACTCCTCTACTTAATGTTAAATGTGCAAAGGAACCTATAAAACCTCCTGTCGCACGAAGTTCATTGTTGTTTTGGAGTAAAACTATAATTTCTCGTGGTGCATCGTATCCTGCGATCCAGTTGATTTGATCGAGCAAATTATTGATTACGGGGATAGTTTGACGAGCTTGAATAAGTGATTCGTGAATTGATAAATATTTTTGGTTGTCAGGAAAAGAAGATAGAAAAGTTGGTAATTGTTGTGGTAACTTGGGCTGTAAATAACTTAGTTGTTGATTGATATTTGTGAGGTTAGTTTTTAATTCATTTATTTGCGTCTGGGATAGCGATTGGTAATTTGACAAGACTTGAAGTTTTTGGATTAAGAGAGCAACTTGCGTTAAAAGTTGGGTAGTAATTTGAGTAGTTTCTAGTGTACTATCGGCTAAAAAGATTGGTTTGGTGAAGAAAGGTGAAGACATATGTCTTAGGGTGTTTCGTGCAAAATTAAGATTGTGATTAGCTTGAGTAGACTTAGAGATCGCAGTCGATAACTTGCCCTGTCTTATGTTTTGATATGAACTGTAAATTAAATGTGAAGTAATGGCGATAAAAATTATGGTTGCTATGATTATTAAGGTTAAGAAAAAGGAAAAAAACTTGAAAATTTTGAATGAGAGCTTTTGTAGGAAATTATACTTGTGCTGAGTTGTGGCAAAGAGATTTTTGGTTTTGGTTAGGAAAAGATTGTCGTATGTTGTTTGTTTTTTAGTTTTATTTTTTTTGTTAGGTGGATAAATTGAAGATAAAAGTTTGGTTGGAGTGGTGAAATTGATTGTCGGTTGATAGTTAAGATACTTTTGGGTTTGGATAATCTTTTGTTGCAAGTCCGTCTGAAAGTAAAGCTTGTTGATATCTTCTTGGCTTGACTTGTTTTTTGATAATGTAACATTTGTTTTTGTTATTTTGCCTGTAATGTAAAAAATGTGATTTTGAGTATTGGGGTTAAGGAGGGCTTTGGTAAGAAACTTAGTATAATCTTTAACGTGAATTGGAGAGATAAAAAAAATTTTTTGCTTGGTGTTTATAGATGAAGTTTTTTTTGAAGATTCCTCCATCGGATCACTGTATACTTTATCTGTAAATAATAATCTCCAATTTAGATTGGGAATTGATTGAATTTGATTTTGGATTTGAGGTAAGTTTGTAATAAGACTGAAAGGGGCAATAATGATAATTTTGGGTGTTTCGTCTGCCTTTGAATTTAGAGTCGTAAGCAAGGAAATTAGTGTTTCGAAATTGTTGTGGTTGGAGTCAAACAACGTAAGATCTAAAATTAAGTCAGTTTGAGTTTGAAGATTGGGAATAGATAAAAGATCATGAATATTTTCCTGTGGATCAACCTGTATTGGGTTAGTGTTTAACTGTGTGAGAATTTCCGCGTGAAATAAGTATTGTGATTTATCACATGTAAGTATAAGGCTATAGCCATTTTTACGATTAAGTTTGTAACTAGTATTTTTGTTTTTGCTATTATCCACTGTTGTTATAGTAACAACTTAGCGAAGGCTTCTCTACTGTTGGGACATTGACAAAGGGAAAAAACTAACAATGTTTGAAGTAAACAGATAGGCAAAAAGAGCCAATGATACGCAAAAAACGTCATGACACAGTTTCACGTGCAGATTGCTCATCGAGGCATTGGTTAACTAGTTTATCTGCGGTTGAGTTATCCTCTCTGTAGATGTGATTGAGAGTAATTCTAATTTTGCGTTGTCTGAGTTCTTTGAGTTTGTCAATTACTTCAAGATAGAGTTTTTTGAGAGTTGTTTCTTTGACTTTGAAAATTCCTTTGACTTGGTTCACCACTAGTAGCGAGTCCATGTTGATTTGCAACGAGGAAAAGTTAAGATGGGATTCAAGAGCCCACTCAAGTGCCATAAGTAGGCCTTGGTACTCTGCCACGTTGTTGGTTTTGTTACCTAAGTAGAAATTGGCTTCGTGTATGACTTGGTCGTTTTGAATAATTACAAAGGCACAAGCTGCTGGTCCCGGATTGCCACGCGCTCCGCCGTCGGTGTGAATAAGGATGTCCATGGCTTTATAGTTTAGCTTAATTGGAGTGATTTGTATTGCGGAAATATTTATTGAGAATTAAGAGAGAGATTATGCAAATAGTTGCTTCGGTAATAATGGTGGTGAAGGCAGCCGCGTGATAAGAGTAGAGAGGTATTAAGAAAAGATTTAAAGATACGTTGATTAGTAGTCCGACTAAGGCGATTAAAAATAGATAATGTTGTCTATTAATGGCGGTGAGTGTATATCCCGTGGCGTGGTTTAAATATGTAAACACAAGCCCCAATGACAAGATTCGAAGTGGGGAGATTGAGTCGGAGTACTCTGGGTTGATGATGGAGATGACTAGGGGGGCGAATATAAACATGCTAATGCTTATAACTACTCCTAGGACAAGAAGTGTTTTGAGACTGCGGTGATAAAGATGTCGAAGATTTGATAGTGTAGCGCTACTGATGGCAGGGAAGAGGCTGTTCATGAAGTAGGCTGCTATGAGAATTGAGTTTTCGTATAACTTGTAGGCAAGTCCATAGCGAGCAACGGCTACTTCGGATTGAAAGTGTTGAAGCAGATATAAATCAAGGCGGTTGTAGATATTGAAAAGAAGAAGTTGGCCGCCCACTGGAATTGCATTGAAAAATAGATATTTGATTATGTGTGGTTTAATTTGATGATTAAGTGATTGACTGCGGAGGAGCAAAACAAAACCAGTAAGGCTAGCAACAAGAGTGGATATAGCAAGTGCGGTAATTGGGAAGTTGAGATTAATGGTATGGCGAGAATATGCAAATAATAATAATGCATAGAGAACATTAGAAAGAATTTCTATTAGTGAGGTAATGCGGAAATTAGTAATTGATTGAAAATACGAATTAACTACGTTTTTGATGCCAAGTGGAATAATTATCAAACTTGCGATGGCAAGGGCAGAGGAAGGAATGTTAAAGGTGTGAAAAAATGAAAGTATCAACAGGATTGTCATTCCCAAAGTTGAGAGAACGAGACGCGAAAGCAAAAGGTTAAAGAAAAGGTCGGCCTTAGAGTAGAGTGATTGTGAAGAGGCTCTAACGGCAATGAAGCCCGTGCCCCATTCGCTAATTGCTGCGATTTGAATAACTAAGCTGACAACTAGGACATATCGACCATAGTCTTGTACTGAAATTGATTGACTTATAAAGGCGGTAATGTAGAGGCCGAGGAAAAGAGATACTCCTTTGCCTATTAGCTGATAGAGAGTGTTAACTGTAGCTTTTCTGAAAATAGTCATTTGTTAGATTTTATCAGTCTTGCCGATGTTTCGTACTAGGTGAAAAGAAAGGGCTAGAAGTAGTTGATTTTGAACTAAGGTTATCCAGTAATGATCAAAAATGGCTGTATAAAGGATAAATGAAACGAGAAAAATGTGAACTGGGCTGGATTTCGAGTGGAATGTTTTGACAACAATGAAGAGAGACAGGGCTGATAAGGGAATTCCAAGTTGGAGGATAATCAACCAGTAAGTGTTGTGAAGTGGCTGAAGAAGGTCTAGGGACGGAGTTATAAACTTCGGCAGGTGCGTTATAAATTGATTTGGGCCAGTACCCAAGGGGAAGGCTCGGACATATGGCAGAATTATTTGATAGTGGACAATTCTTCTCATAATTGAATCATGGGTTGATGAGTATGATGAAAAAGCAATTAATAGAGGCACAAAAATTCCTAAAATTAGAGGAAAGAATAATATATGGATTTTTTTGTAAAGATACTTGTAAGTTAGAAAGGTAAGAAAACTAAGAAGCAATGAAAGATAAGTATTAAAAGACTGAGTTAATGTAATAATAATTACTGAAAGAAAAAGAGGGATTAACATGAATTTGTATTTATGCGACTGCTTAGTGAGAAAATTAAAAATTATGACTGAAACAATAACCGCATAGGCAGATAAACTGTTGGGGTGAGAAAAAGTGCCTTGGGGCCTTAGTTTGACTGTGTTGATAAATCGCGCTTTGGGAATAAATGGTTGATTGATATTGACATCACGTTCTCCAAGCCAGTAAGCAAAACGATTGAAAGAGTGGCCCGTTTGCCATTGATACATTGAAAGAATTGTTTGGAGAAACAAGCAAAGGATGAAAACAACGACTGCACTTTTTCTAAGATTTGGTTTTTGTAGCTCTTGAGCTACGAAGTATGTACCTATGGCGATAATGGCAAAAAAAATTAAAGGTAAAATAAGTGAGATAAGCGGGGATGTGTGTACCCAAAAAATAAAGGAAATTAGAAGGGCTAGTGAAAGTTGAACTTTATATTTGAAGTTTAGTAGAAGTTTGAAGAGTTGTTTGTAATTTACAAGGATAATTAAAACTAAAACGACATATGTCAGATACAAAGTAGGGGAGAGATAATCGACTCTGATATTGGCAACTAAAGTGTATGTTGGCCAGAAATGTTGACCTAATTGAGTTGGCAGAAGAAAACAAATAATTAAGGCAAGGATTTGGGAAAATGAGATTTTGTGGGACACTAATTGTTAGCCTAGCAAACAAAGAGTGAAAATGAAACAAAGCTCGTTTCGTTACGGCAAGGAAAGTTGGTAAAAAAAGGGATAAAGGAATGTGGAGATACTTTATTTGGCTTTGACAACCAGCTGTCTGTGTTTCCCTTCGCCTTGAGATTCTGTTGTAATTTTGGGGTTGTCTTGGAGTGCCATGTGGACGATACGTCTTTCTGGTGGAGTTAGGTTGGTAAATATATAAGGTTCGCCTGAAAACTCAACTTTTTTAGCTGCGTTTTGGGCGATCTGGAGTAGGGTTTGCTCGCGTTGTTCTCTGTAACCTCCGACGTTGACGATCAGTTTCTGCCATTCATTAGTTTCTTTTTTGAGCTGGTGACTAAGAATTTGTTGAACTGCACTTAAGGTTTCTCCTCGATAACCAATGATTAAACCTGTAGACTCTGTATCTATCTGGAGAACAAGGTAGTCGGTGTCTTTGTCTTGTGTAACAGTGAACTCTGCAGGAATGCCCAGATGCTTAAAAAGAATTTGGGCGTGTTTTTCAACTAGTTTAAGATTTGATTTTGCAGTCATATATTTTTCTTTGACAGATTATACTGATTTTGGTTCAAAAACGCAAAGGGTTTATTTTTGGGTGCGGATTCCAAGCTTAGATATCCAAGGAGTGAGACCTCCTGGTCCAGAAATTTTGAATTGTTGATAGATTGCAGTTGCTGTGGTTGCGGTCCAGTAAATGGAAAGGCCTGCTGGGAAATTGTACCCCAAGACGATGAACATCAAAGGGAAAATGTAGATCATGCTTTTCTGAGCTTCGGCCATGTCTTGCATGAAATCAGCTTTTTGTTCGACTTCTTTGGGTTTGTCTTCAGGGTTAACGGGAACTGGGGTAGGTAACATCATTTTGGAGAGAATAAACTGGCTCAAGCTAGCTGCAAGTATAAAAAATCCTGGGAGAGCAAAAGGCACGGAAGCTAATTTGAAGGTGTCGGGAAGGGCTAGATCCATCCAGAGGAAGGAGGTGTCTATGCCTCGGGTTAGCATTTGTCTGATGGCATTGTAGAGGGTAGCAAAAATGACTATTTGAACTATAAGAGGCAGACATCCTGCTGCTGGATTGATGCCTTCTTCTTGAAAAAGCTTGGTTTGGGCTTCTGCTAGCTTGACTTTGTCGTCTTTGAATTTTTTCTTAAGTAGATTAATCTTGGGTTGAAGTTCTTGAATTCTTTTGGTGTGCGTGAGTTGTTTTTTATATAAGGGATAAAAAATGACTCTGCTGGCAACACCTATAACGATTAAGGTAATACCAAGTTGTCCTCCAAGAAGATTGTTGAGTGATAGTAGAATATTAACGATGACATTGATCATGATTTTGAGAAGGGATGACAACGAGAAAATTGTTTAAATCCAATTTTGAGCCCATCGACAAGACCATTTTTGATTATACCTTGGATGGTGACTTGTGAACAGGTGGGACGAAATCTACAACCAGAGGAAGGAAAAAGAAAGATGAGAAAAGGAGAGATAAAGGACTGATAAATTCGGATAATCAAGATAGCAAGTTTGGCAGGAATACTCATGACTTGTGTTGTTGAAAGAAAAGATTGAGTTCGTTTTGCAAAGTATTAAAGGGAGAAGTCAAAGCATCTTTGTGAGCGATTAACAATAAAGTTCCTGGATAAGATTTTTGAGTGCGAAGAATAGATGTAATCCGGCGTTTGGTGCGATTACGATCAACTGCGCGAGGAAGTTGTTTTTTGCTAACGACGACGGCAAGGAACGGTTGTTTGGTTGGTAAATACTTGGCTTTGAAGAGGGGAGAGTAATATGTTTTGCCTTGAAGGAAAGTTTGCTCGACTATTTTCTTGGAAGAGATTTTCACACTAATATTGTACGCTAAAAAATCTAGAGGGTGACGAGCTTATGTCGACCTTTGTCTCGGCGACGTTTGAGGAGATTAAAACGAGTGGCCAGACTACTCTTACGAAGACGCGCACGGAAACCAACTTTGCGGACTCTGCGTCGGTTGCTGGGTTGATAAGTTCGTTTTATCATACTAAATGCGTAGTATACGTTAGTTGAGAGGTTTTTTATAGACTTAATTTGAAAAAAGCGGATATTGACTGATTGTGGAAAACTCCTTACATTGAATACACATCTACAAAAAAGATGGGGAAAACTGTCCTATATGAAAAACTTTTTGATATGCTTAATACAGACCATGCCAACAAACTTTGGAAACAAGCATTAGGAGAAATTCAAGTTTTGGTGAGTCCTTTAACTTATAATACAGTTCTCTCTGCTGTACGACTGGAAAAGCTGGATCAGGGATTAGCTGTGTTGTCTTGCACCAATGCTTACTGGCAACAGCAACTAGAAAGCAAGTACTATAACTTGCTCAAAAATGTATTGGAAAAACATAGCGGGCAAACATTAAGTTTGATTTTTGATGTGAGGACAATTGCCGTGGATGGAGAAGTGGATAGTTTGCCTTTATTTAGTGCGAAAAAGAATGACACGGTGGAAATTGAGGTTGCGGGATTGCCTGATGCAGTGATAAGGAAAGCTCGATTGTTACCAGATTATACTTTTGAGAATTTTGCAGTGGGAAATACAAATCAACTAGCTTTTGCTGCGGCTGAAGCTGTGGCTCAAACTCCAGGCAAAGCATACAATCCTTTGTTTATCTGGGGTGGAGTGGGGGTCGGAAAAACTCATTTGATGCAAGGGATTGCGCATGAGCTGTTAAGGAAAAATCCAAGTTTAAAAGTTATAAGTTGTCCTGGAGAAGATTTTACTAATGAAATTATTGAGGCAATTAAAACTAAGTCAACTCACTCCTTCAAGGAAAAATATAGGTCTATGGATTTGTTATTATTGGACGATGTTCAGTTTTTGGCAGGGAAAGATACGGCTCAAGAGGAGTTTTTCCATACTTTTAATGCTATTTTGATGGCGGGAGGGCAAGTAGTGTTGACCAGCGATAGGCCTCCTTCGGAAATTGCCAAGTTAGAAGATCGGTTGCGAAGTCGATTTGATGCAGGGTTGATCGTAGATATTTCTAAGCCTAGTTTTGAACTAAGAACGGCAATTGTGTTGATTAAGGCACAGCAAAGTGGCATAAATTTGACAGGAGAATCTGCTCAAGTCATTAGTGAAAAATATGAGTCAGCTCGGGAGATGGAAGGTTTTTTGAAGCAACTAAGACTAAAGCAAATGCAGTTGAATCGAGAAGTTGACTTGGAGATGGTTAAAAGTGTTTTGGGGATGGTGGGAAATGAAACTCGGCTGAGGGCTGGGGTTAGACCTAATGAAATTTTAAAAATTACTTGTGAGGAATTTGGAGTGAAGTTGTCTGATGTTAAAGGAACTCGCAGGCAAGCGCGAATTGTTTTGCCACGACAAGTAGCGATGTATTTGATGATTAGCGAACTTGGTTTGACATATGAAGGAGTAGGGGAGTTGTTTGGGAAAGATCATACGACAGTATTGCATTCTGTGGAAAAGATCCGCGAAGGACTGGGGAAAAGTCCTGAATTACGTGAGAATATTTCGAGGATTAAATTGTCTCTTCGTTGATAAGGGGAAAAGGAAAAAAAAAGATAGAGGAAATGTTAATAAAATATCCACAGAGATATCCACATGGTTTGTGGTAGTTTGGCACAGAGGTGTTTGGACTTGGAAAAGTAGAGTTTTGCAGTTTTGCACACTGACTACTACTACTATATACTATTAAATACGTTTACTAATTCAGAGAAAAAAGAAAGGCAAAGAAATTGATTGTTTTTGGGAGAAGATCTTGCAAACTAAATCTTTTTACGTATACTGAAAACCAATGAAAGTTACGGTATTGCAAGAGAATTTGGTTAAGGCATTGGCAATTGGATCAAGAATAGTGAGTGGTAAACCTCAAATGCCAATTTTGTCGCATATCTTAATGAGGGCAAGTGATGTGGGTTTGGAGTTGCAGACTACTAATTTGGATATTGGATGGAGAACTGTAATTGGGGCAAAAGTGGATGAAGTTGGAGATATTACAGTGCCTGTAAAGACGTTGCTTGAGTTGGTGAGTAATATTGGAGTTGGGAAGCTGGAGTTATCTGCCGAATCGACAGTTTTGAAAATAAATGGAGCTTCGATTAAGGCGAGTGTTAATGGATCAGTGGCAGATGAGTTTCCCAAGTTGCCTGATTTCGTGGAGGAAGAATCAATTGTCTTGCAGGTTGATAAGATAGGGCCTGCGATTGCTCAGACGGTGTTTGCGTGTGCTATGGATGAATCAAGGCCTGTTTTGACGGCTGCGTTGTTTAATGTCGGAGAAAAGGGTTTGGCGATGGTGGGGACAGATGGATTTAGGTTGTCTGTGGTGAAGTGTGATGTGGTCAATGCCAGCAAAAATTATGAGTTGTTGATTCCTTCAAGAAGTTTGGTGGAGTTTGCCAGATTGTTGGATGAAGATATGCAAGAAGTCAGATTTTATGTGATTGAAAAGGGTAATCAAGTAATTTTTAAGGTTGGAGAAACAGAGTTGTCAACTCGGCTAGTAAGTGGCAATTATCCTGATTATAAGAAGATCATGCCTGAGAGTGGCAATTGCGAAGTGGAGGTGGATAAAGAAGAATTATTGCGGGCTATGAAACTGGCAAGTGTGTTTGCTAGGGAGAGCGCAAATATTGTAAGACTTGATATCGCGGTGGGGCGAGTGTTGGTAAGTGCAAATGCTCCTCAAGTTGGAGATAACGAGATTGTGGTTGATGCAAGTGTCAAGGGAGAAGGTGGAAAGATAGCTTTTAATTACAAATATGTGTTGGATTATTTGAATGCGGTAAAAGGAAATGTGGTTAAATTATGGTTTAATGGTTCTCTGTCTGCAGGTTTGTGGAAAGATGAGGGCAAGGAGAAAACAAATGATTTTGTACACGTGATTATGCCTGTACGTCTGGATGAATAGTTGCGGAGAAAAAGCGGGGAATCTGCGGAAATTGTAAAAGTAATGAAAGCTTTTTAATGGAGGTCTGTAGGAGCTTCAAGAGAGTATTCGTTGGGAGTGGCAAGAGTATTGATAAATTCAGTTTGATTGGTGGGTGGGAAGTACCATAATTGATAGAGGATTTTTTGGTCGGGATTAGCCACCATAGCAAATCCTAGCCGAGGATATGCGTAAAGATTGAAAGTGGGAGAAAGAAGTCCATACATGGTTAGTGGCGGATCACCATATTTGTTAATGAAATCAGTGCTTTTTTGAGAGGTTTCGCGGGGGATGATTTGGATGATTAAGGATATTTGGTTATTTTGGAGAAAGACTTTATCTTCCCATTTGGTATTTCCTTGGTAATTAAGAATTTGAAATGATTTCCAGTCGGCTTTGCTTGTAGGTTGACCGAGATCTTTATAAAGCTCATCGATTGTTGTCTTACCTGGAGTAATTTTGTTTTGGTATGAAGGTTGAGAGGGCCGGGTGAGAAAATAGATGATTGTTGAGGAAATAATAAGGACAACAAGTATATATTTTTTGTAGAGGAATATATTTTTTTTGAGTAAGAGGATATATTTTTTCATAATTATATTTTAGTCCATATATTTTTGGGCAAATTGATAATGGAGAGGATAACCAAGATGAATAGTAGCATTACAATTGCTGCCTGAGTTACAAGTTTTGCCGTATTTCTGAAGAGCAGCATACCATCCAAAGGCATCGGCAAAATCTTCTCGTTGTCTACGAGAGGCATCATATCCACCCCAAAGACCTGGCCATGCGGTAGGATAGAAGGGGAGTTCTTGTTCACATGTTCCGGCTGCATCTCCTGGTTGGCAGAGAACATCTTGGACAAATTCGGCAAGAAGATATGGATCAATATTGTGTAACCTGTGTCCTAGTTCGTGAGCTGTTGTGTAATATTGCCAGAAATCAGGATTGCCGGAGGTGAACATTTGTTGGTAGATTGATAGCTCGGCTGGAGCAAGCCATTGAGCCCAGTAATTACCTTGTGTATTTAGACCTCTGTAATAGAGAGTTGATGGTCCTTTGGCACAGACTCTATTGATGTAGGCGGGGTGACTGGTGCTGAGGTCGTTAAGTCTGGTAGTCATGGCACTCTTATATGGAGGAACAAGATTCCATGTTTCGTTAAGAATAAAGCAACTATCGACTGGGACTGCTGGCCCTGAAGGAGGAGGGGCTTGATTGGCAATACAGCGCAGATCTGAATTGTTTGAGGTGATACCGTCCATGATTGCGCTTAGTACTTCTGGGGATTGTTCTTGTTGTGGCCAACCTGGATGTCTGTAGATAAAGAGGGTTCCTCCTATAATGCGATTTTCGTTACTAATGTCTGTATCATAGGCTTTGATGGCAGTTAAATATTTTTCGACATCGTTATTAAAAACTGTGCGCCATCCACTATCAGAGGCTCCTGTGGCTGTGGCCCCAGTTTCGGAGATGACTGTTTGAAGTCCTTGATTGGGGGTTGTATCGAGATATTGGTACATTTTTTTGTATCTACCCATTTGGAAGTTGTCAACGGTGCTAGTCGCCGTGGCGTATTCGTGAAGACAAATAACACCACCTGTATTGGTTGCAGCAGTGAAGGCCTCGTTAAAATCTGGCCAAAGGCCAAAATCCGTAGCAGTTGATCCGTTATCAGGATTGCCGGTTGAGAAGTTTCCGATACAGCCTTTGGTGTTAAGTTCTGTTTTGAGTAGATTAAGTCGAGTGGCTTCAAATTTGGCGAGCCATTTCATACGATCATGAGAAACTGTATCTGATGAAGGTCCGATGACAGGTTCGTTGATACCTTCCCAGTATGTGATGTTGGGAGATGGGTTGATGTTTTTGAGATCTGAGATCCAGTCTTGGGCAGCTTGAACAGCAGAATTAAGATCGTTGATATTATACGAACTAGGAATACTTTCCCATTTGGTGGTGTAAAATCTGCCGACTATTTGGGTGGCAGCGCTAGCAGTTTTGATTTCATCTGTTTGGTTGAGAGCTGGGCCCATGACTTTGATAACAGGGGGTTCAGCGGTTTTGAGGTAATTGAGGAGATCTTCATCTACTTGATTGATAAAGAAGGATAATTTGGAAAATTGGACAGTACAAACTTTGCCTTTAATGAAATCTCTTACGATATCAGAACTACAGCCATTGGGATAGCCTGCGGTGAGGCAGTCGCGGACAAATTGGGTGCCGTCTTGGATAGCGCCAAGATAAGGAAAGAAAAAAGGTTGGTTGATGTCTTGGGAGCCATTGATGGAGCTGGAGGAAGGTTCGCCTTTATTAGAAACGCTAAGCCATCCTGAGGCATCGCCTGCATGATAGCTGTACCAAGGCACAGTATCGGGTTTGGTGGAGGAGCCACGGAAAGGGGTAAACATACGATAGACAGGAGTATTGTTAGGATCAAATTGAGTACTACCTTCGGGGAAGCCGATGAGTTTTTTGTAGATAATTCCAAGATATGGAAGTTCGGTGGCGATGTGAACTTCGCGTGAGGCAGGATAGATGAGAGGAACTGTATCAAGGTCACGATTGCCGATGATGTTGACAGAAGAGCCGTAGGGTTTGGCGACACATTTGTTATCGGTTTTGGTTCCGCAATTGGGAGCTTCGTCGTCGGGACAGATGTTTGGAGCTTCGTTGACAGGAGTGTCACAATTATTCCCAGTGGAGCTTAGGGCGCAACATTTGCGGTCACAGTCTTGGCCGATTTCTGTGCCGAATTCATCGAAAACAGGTCGGCAGTTGGTTTCGACGTATTTGTTAACTGAGAGGTCGCAAGTGCACCCGCCAATTTCACAAGCAACTGCTGCGCCACAGGCGTTGCCCAAATTGTTATAGGCACCGTCTGCGTTTAGCGTAACATCTCCGTCTTCATCAATAGCTTGGGAAACGTTGGTATTGAGGTTCCAGAAGCGTTCATCGGGTTCAGGAATAATTAGATCATAGGTTTGGACTCCGCAGAGGAAATCTCCTGCGCCTGTACGAATTGTGCCAGAACAGCCTGGTACGGATTCGAGAGTGGTGGGAGCACAGATGGGAGCTGGTGGTGGCCCTGCAGGGGGGGCTGTGTTTGTGCAACTAGTTGAGACAGATCCATTAGGGTTGACTGTGTATGTACATGAGACAAACTGGGTTGCAGGGCAACAGTTTGGATCAACATCACGATTACAACGAATGGATCCACTGATAACGCCACTACTTCCAGGAGAGGCAGATTCAGGAGCGAGGGCTCCACCGTGATTGTAGGTACTGCAAATAGTGGTACCGTTTGGAGAAATACTTTTAACCATGGGAGTAGAGGCTCCGTTAAATTCCCAATAACAGTCGCCGATATATCCTGTAATAGCTGAACATGTTTGATTAGCGGAGACGCAGTAGTTAAGTTGTGTGCCACTGATTTGAGCTTCAACTTGGAGTTCAACGCTAAAACAACCTTTGCCACTTGGGCCACAGCCAGGACCTTGTGGGCCTATGCACTGTGGAGCAGTTGCCCCCCCTTGGGCAAGCAGGCGAGAATTAGATGTTTGTAGTGATGAAGAAGGAGACAGGGCTATGGATGAAGCCATGATGTTAGAATTTGGTTTGGATTGAGGGAGGGACGAGAAAAGTGGAGATTGGCTATTTGAAGGAGAGAAATAAGAGGTAGTTTTGGGAAGGCGAGAAATGTCTAGATCTCCAATAAGTGGTCCGTGATAACCATCTTCCTCGATTAGAAGGTCATCGGTTAAAGTTTTGGGATTACTGAAAATCATGCCTTCTGTTGATGTATTTTTGCGAAGCAAGATTCCATCTCTAGGACCGCCATATGTGATAAGCCCTTCTGTTGAGAAAAACACAGAATTATTTTCGTTAGCTATTTTTTCTGCTGTATCTTGGGAAATGTTCCAGTCTCCAGAGGTGATTATTTTGTTGGGATCGTGAGAATTGATGTAGTTAAGGAGACTATTTCGTTCTTTTTCCCAACCATCTTTACCTTCTCCTTTTAAATGGAGGTTTAGAACTGTGAGTTTAGTTGAGCCTACTTGAATTTCGGTGACGAGAGTTGAACGTCCTGTGTGTATAGAGTATTTATCAACAGCAGTGATGGGGTATCTGGATAAGGTGGTGACGTATTGATGTTCGCTTATGTATCGAGGATCGGCAGGATCGCTATACTCGTTGTCACTGGAGGAGAAATACATGGGATAGCCGATTTCTGTAAGTCTAGTAATTAGATAGTCAAGGCTATTGATGGTCTCTCCAGAGAAGGGAGTGTCGCCTGCTTTGTCGGAAGATGGACTACAACAGTCAGCAGAGTCAGTGTTGGCACAGTAAAATGGGTCTCCTGGAGAGTAATTTTCCATTTCTTGAAGAGTGACGATATCAATGGATTCTCTTTGGAGAATTTCTGCTAGAGTTGCCATTTGGAGTTTGGTGTCAAAGTTGTTGCTTCCTGAATGATCGAAATGGCTAAACATGACATTAAATGTCATGTATTTGAGGGTGTCTTTGGGAGGAATGGGACTTGGTGTGGGATAGTTCTGACAATTGAATTCGTTAGTTGGTGGAGATAAGGGGTTTGGAGTAGGAGTAGTAGAAGGTGGATTTATTGTTCGGGGGGGTGAATAGGGAGAAAGTAGATCATATAATGTGTTTGAGGATTCATAGAGACGAGCAAGATGAGGAAGTTGGAGTTGGACAGGAGCTGGAGCTTTTTGGACTGTTTGGTTGTCAGCCCGATCAGGATCGGGAGGATATGGTTGATAGACGTGATTGCCAACTTGGCCGGTTTGTAAGGTTTGAGCGAGGAGATGTGTATTGGGGTTTGGGCTAAGAGGGATGGACGAGGCAAAGGTATTGGCAAGGGGATCAGTAGTTTGTTTGGCGGTAAAGAGAGGTGGAGAGGAAAGAGAACTAATGGTGCACCCCGGCTTGGCACTTGGAGGATTAAAGGTGATATTTTGGAGAGTGAGGGATCCGCAATTGTTAAATACGGAGTTGTTCATGAATACATTAAAAGTGGAATTAGTCACTGTTACCCCTTTGTCGGTTAAGTTGGTTTGTCTGATATCAGCGTTAAGATTATTGAAAATAATATTGGTATTTGATCCGTAATTGTTTTTGCTGCCGTCTTTTTCTTTGCCACCACTCGTGTATGTGTCTGAATTTGTAACTTTGAGAGTGAGTTGATTGGGGTATCCTCCGTAAACCCATTTGACTTTGATATTGTCAAAAAGAACGTAGCCAATTTTGCCATCACCTTCTCCTGGATCAACCACGAGAGAACGATCACTTTCGTAGACTGTCGAGTCTTTGAAAACGATATTGTCTACTGGAGATTGGACAGAAGATTGACCGATTTTGAGGGCTGAAGCTGCACTTTTGGCAAATCCGTTTTGGAAGAGTAAATTATTAGTAGGTAATCCTGAAGAACGTGTTTTGACAGCTACGGCATCATCTTGGGATTCGATGTAGACATTTGTATAAGTGATGTTGGAGCTACTGTCTGGGTCTGTGCCATCATTGCCAGAAAAAATCCTGACGTTTTGGACTCGGGTGAAGTCAGATTTGTAAATGTGCAAGGTCCAGCCGTCTCGGGTATGGGGTTTATATATTAAGATGTCATGAACTGCGATGTTTTGGGTCTTCTCGAGGAAAAGAACTGTTTGTTTGTTATCAGGATGTGCTTGGATAATGCCTGCTCCTGAAAAAACAATTTTGCCAGAGTCTACAACGTGGATAAAATAACCCTCGACATCATTTTGGGAAATAATTGTGTTGGGATTGAGGATAAAAAAGAGATTGTTTTTGTTTTTTATTTCTAGGTTGTCTAAGTTGAAAGTTCCTGGTGAGAAATAAAAGGTTTGGTTGGGAGTGGCGGCATTAATTTTGGCTTGAATGGTATAAGTGTTGTCAGTGGCTGGATCGAAAACAATTGATCCCGATGGAGCTGCTTGGGGAGATTGATTATAGTCATCAATAAAAATTGATAGTGTTTCCATTATTTCTCCACCGTGGAGAGATGTGAGATTTTTGGTTTTGAGAATATAGTTACCGGGAGTAGGTGGGAGGGTAAAGGTAACAGTATTGCCTGTAACTTGAGTTGGAATTTCTGAGGTAGGGGAAAGGAGAATGCTGGTTTCGGGAGTGTTAGGGAAAGTTATACTGAAATCCATGTTAACTCTGCTGGCAAGACGGACAAATGTTGTGTCTGTCTTGTTACGGTCGCGATATTTGATAGTTCTAAAGATTAAATTGTGAGTATCTGAGGAATTAGTTTTGGAGGTTACTTGTCCTGTGTAACGGGTGTCTTGGGGGTCTTGTCCATAAACCCAGATGTCTACACCTGGTGACGGGACGGGAAGGGGTGGGGGCGTGGGAATATTTCCTCCCCCTGGTGTTGTTGGAGGTGGTGGAATTGGAGGAACGTCTCCTGGAAGAGGAGGGGGGTTACCTACTGTACCGCCTTCGTCTTCGACGATGGGGACGATAGCGGAGGGTTTTTGGGGGATGGGATGGAATCTCCCTGGTGAGTCTTGGCGAGAGGCAAGGGGAACGTAAGACCAGAGGCGGGACCATTGACCGTTATCCTTGGCAATCCAGTTTTGGAGAGCTTGGGAGTATTCTTGGGCCGTAGAGTAAGAGGAGCGTAGTGGGCGACGACGGGCTGAATCGGCAAAGACGCTAAGGGTTTGGGTATCTGTTGATCCCCAGGTGTAACCGATGGTGTAATCGTCGATGGGCATGATAGAGGCATATGTTGTGCCACCTACACGGTCAAGGAGAGAGTACTTAATTTGATCAAGATATTCTTGGGGAGCGAGCTTGGGGACAATACCAGCGTAAGAAACGAATCTAGGATCTTGGGGTGGAATACTATAATATTGACCGGCGCTGGGGTCAAAGATATCAGCAGGGTCAAGGGCGTCTTCGGTAGGAGATGAGCCTGGGTCTATAGATGCTTTGTAGTAGGTGGTGCCATCGACGTAATCAGCGATGTATTTTTCGCGGGATTCCTCAGTATCATTGCCCACATAGGGTTGTTTGACGGTGCTGGCATTGAGAGTAAATCTGCCCTTCCACGGAATTGGTCCGACTAAGAGTTGTGGGGCGGATGTCATACCGTCGACAGAAGATTCTCCAAGTTCGATGGTGCAAGCATCGGTGTTGAGACTGCATTGTTTGTTATCGCAGGTCATGGTATTAAAGCTGGTGTATTTGAGGTTTTTGGTATAGGTGAAGTTGGAAGCACAAGAGTTGACAGGTTCGGGGACATAGTCAAGGCAACTACTGCACTCGGCGGGACGAGAAGTAAAGCGATTGGCTGGGAGTTCGCCGACATTGCATTGTTGGGGACCGAAGGCAAGCGGCGGACCACCTGGAGAGTCTTCGATGTTGCAACCACAGGCGGGTGCGATCCAGCATTCGAGGTCCGGTTCATTGGGTCCGGCAATAGCCGTTATATGTCTTCCGGTTGTAGATGAAACTTGTTGCAGGAGGGAAATGTAATTGGCAGGATCAGCACATCCGCTAGGATTATTACCCACACCTATTCTAATGATGGGTTCGACATCTGCAGGAAGAGATTGGATGGTTTTGATGACATTGTCTGGTGCTCCGCAATCAGCGATGGCTAAATAGTATTTGGTTCCGTGCATGTCAATATTGGTAACCCCGTAAAAAACAGCATCGTTGACGCCAAGTTCGGAGCAGTGTGAGTTTCCTGGACAAAGGGATCCCAAAAGTCCGTTGTTATATTGAAAATTAGGATCAGGATTAGTACCGTTGGTGTTAAAAATTAGCATGGCTTTGATAGCATAATTTTTGAAAGCATCGTCCATAGCAGAGGGGAAGTCCATAGAGGAATCGAGTTTGCCAGTTTCGGTGATGTAGATAGGAAGGTTAGGGAGCAATGAAGTTACGTTGGGTATCCAGTGAGAAATTGGTTGGCCAGAGACGTTATAGGCATTCATGGCAATGCCATCTAGTCCTGTAGTCCAATTGCCTAGATTGTTTAACTCGGTGATGATATCTGGAGTTATGGGATTGGAGCTATTAAAAGCAGGGGTAAGAAGATCAATGTTAGGATCGTTGCCGAGCGCTGATGTAATGGCGGTGATGTAATTGAATAAGGGTTGAGCCATACATTGTGGTGTGTGGTCGGCACAAATTTCAAATTTGGAGGGTGTTTGGATATATTTGGAGTAGAGTTGATAGGAAGAAAGGAAACTAAGGAATATGGAAAGAAGGAGAAAAATTTTTTTGATAGAGAAGATTTTTTTCATATGATTTATTGAGGTGGAGGATTAAGATGGCGGTCAAGATCAATGGAAATATTGAATTGGGTGAAAGGATTTTGGATGCCTTGAGATGTTATATAGTTTAGTGCTTTTTGTTTGTTGTCTTCGTAGGGGAGAGCGTTAATGGTGACGATGAGAGTGTTGCTGGTTTCGAGATATTCGATGGAGAAGATGTCGCTATAGTAAGGAAGGGAGTTGGTGAAGTTGAGGCGGGGAGAGCTAGATGGATTTTGGGTGTTTTGGGGGATGATGGTTGAGAAGCCTGATTGAGGACGAGTGGTAAAGGTTGAGGTAAAAGTAGTCAGAGAGGGATTGCGAATAGTTACTGTATAGGTAGTATTGAACTGGTAATTTCCTTGAGGAAGGAAAGTGGCTTGAGTGCGATTTTGAGCATAAGTAACAGTGCCGGCGATGGGTGGCTTGAGTTCGAAGTAGACGATTTGGTTGGCAGGCAAAGGTTGGGAAAAAGTAACTACAATAGGCGCATTGGGGGAGATGTTAGGAGAGAGGTTTGCAGGGAGGATGCTGACAACTTGGAGAGATTTGGGACGCAGAACCAGACTTGAGAGAATGATGCCAATGATTGCAAGGACTATGAGGATTGGCGCGAGTTTGTTGGTTTTGAGGAAGTTGAGAATGATGGTTATATGTTTCATATATTTATCTTAGGTTTTCGAGATATCTGTTATAAACAAGATTGCAGTAACCGATGGTGCTGGGTCCTCCACATGCTGATGAACCTGATGTTCCATAGTAGGCTTCGCAGGGTTGTCCTGTGCCATAGAGTGGATGGGTGGGGTTTTCGATGGCACCGCACGAACCGCAGTAGGCACGAGCAGTAAGGCAGATGGTGGCTTTATCAGTAATGGGATTCCAACGACCTGTGTTATAAGTACAGGAATAGTCAGGGCCAAAGATAGTAGCACCTGAGTCGGAGGAAAGCTTGAAGGCACTAGCGTTGATAGCGTCTGAAAGTTTGCAACGATTGGGGACATAGGTAATGTCATCTTGGACTCCTACTGCGATGTAATAGGCGGGAGTGCCTGGATTTTTGCAGGCAGGACTAAGGCCTTCGAGGTTGTTACAAGCTCCACCGTAGAAAGTCGTTGAGAGGAATTGTGATCCGCCTCGGACATCTGAGTTGGGCGCACACAATCCCGCTGGAGCACAGGTGTTATAGCAGTAGCCCCCGGATGGCCCGACACCACATTTACCTGAAAGCTCATGGGTGTTGTAACAATTGCCACCTGTTGAGCTGGCGGTTAGCCACCAGTTGGCGGTGTTAAATTCTGTAGCTTGAGTGTCGCTATAGCCAAAGATGCCACCGGCTTCTGTTTGGAGAACCGCGCTGAGATAAGCACTGGGAAGACAGGCGTCTTTGGCGGCTTGTTGAATAATGTTTTTGATACTAGCAGGAGGATTGCTGGCATCGCGATTGGGATCGGGGGCGGAGCCTGGGTTGGTGGGATCGGGAGCATAGCCTGGGATTTTGCTGGTATCAGGACTGCCGAATTGAGTAGGGAGGGGATTGGGGACGGTAAAAGCGGTTAGGATTTGAGTCATAACAATGAGAGTTAATACCATTATAAGGAGGAAAGGGGCGACTGTGGTGGTAAGCAGGAATGTGGTGGAGACTTCGGGGATGGCGGTGCTGATATTGATGGGAGAGGTAAGAGTGGATTGTTTGACGGCGATAACTTGACCAGTAGAAGGGTCGTAGACAGGTGTCCTGATGACTCCGGTGCCTGAGGTGACGGCGTGGGCACTTGCACCTGCAGCGTTGGTGGTTCCCCCCCAGGCTTTGTTAGCCCAAGAGATAGGATTGATCATGTCATTTATTTTCATGACTCCGAGGAAGAGATTTGAAAAGGCGAGTTTCCAGTATTTTTTGAGCAACTTGAGACCTTCGAGACTGAGCATAATAACGGTTGTGGTACCACCTGTGGCGATGCCTCCAATAACTCCTTCAAGACCAAGTTTGACTGCAATATTTTTGAGGCCTCTTTTAATTAGGTTAGAAGTTAGTTTTTTTGGAGCTTGGTTAACAATTTTTTTTGTTTGAGAAGAGAGAGTTTTAACTCCTGAGAGTGCGTTTTTGAGTCTGGAGATGGCGTTTTTGCCACCCATGATTAATTGACCTGAGGAGTTGGTGGTAGTTTGGAGATTGAATTTACTCGCGTGTTGTTTGAGTTGATAGAAGTGACGGGACCAAAGAGCGCGACCCGATTGTGCGTTGGGAGCGTTGTCTGTCATGTAATGAGAAAGGGCTTGATCTTGGTAGATATCGGGATTGCCACGGCTGGCGGCTTGGGCTGCTGCGAGAGCTGCGGCTACAGGTGTGGGAAGTCCATCCTTGGAAAAGGTAAGCAATCGAGGGTCGTGATGATGTTTGTCGATGGTTGATTGAGCTTGAGAGTTAGTTTGGGGGTTTTCGAGATATTCGCGAGCTTCGTTATAGCCTTGTTGGGCATTTTCGTAGGCTGTTTTGGCTTGGGGATTGTCCCATTGACCTGTGTCTTGGTTATAATATCGAGATTTGATTTCGTCAGAAATTCGAGCGTAAGTTTCAGGGGTGTAGCCCATTTCGAGAAGTTTGGCGGGCAGGTCGTCTGATTTGAGGTCTTGAAGGGTGAGAGAGGGTGTGTCTTGGTCAGTAGCAATGACGATATCGGATCGGACAGGACGATAATCTTTGTATAGATCTAGAATGTTGTTTTTGAGATCAGAGCCTGAGGAGTTGAAGATTTGGGATTGTTTTTCGGTGGTGATTTTTTTGAAAACATAGTCACGGTAATGAGAAGGAAGGCGTCGATAAAAGTCTGTGGCGGTTTTTGGGTCGCTAGCGTCGATGGTTTTGATGTATTCTTTGGCTCGGGTTTTGTTGATTGAACGGGATGCGCCTTGAATGATGTCCTTTTTAGGAAGTAGGGAACTCATGATGGAAGCGGGAATCTCAGCCACATAAACGTAGGGTTCAACTGTTTTGATGTTGGCAAGATCGGGATGGAGGGAGGCTAGGCGAGAGCTTTCTCTGTTCCATGCTTCAGCCTTTTCGAGATTGAGTTTTTCGCGGGTTTCGGTAATAGTCTTGGGTCGGAAGGTAAAGGTGGCATGTTGGTTAACTGTTGCGTCTTGGGCCACTTGGGTAGAGTGAGCATCCAGATATCCGATGGGATTTTTGCGTGGGTCGTATGGATTTTGGGGCATAGATTAATGATACTCGATTTTGAAGCTATAGACGAGGTGCGAAGTGGGTAAAATTTGAGGGAAAAAGTAGGATTTAATTTGGTAAAAATATTAGTAGAATAAATATTTGTAAGAAAAGGAGAATGAATAGTGAAGTTTGTTTGGAAAAGTTGATTAGTGCGTTTGTAAAATGCGAGAAAAGGAATAAAGGAAATTAAGAACCGTCTTTGATGAACCATTTGCCTTGGGAGATAAGATGTTGGCGAGCAGCTTGGAGTTGAGTCATGCGAGATTGGACAGCTCTGGTTTGGGAAGAAGGTTGGTTGACCATGTCGGTTTTGGCTTCGAGTATGGCTTTGTGGATTTGGGTATCGGTGAGTTTGTTGAGTTGTTGGGGAGAAGGTTCGATAAATTTGGGGAGGCTTTCAGACCAAGCTCCTGAGTGGTATCTTGAGGTGATTTCGTTTTCGATTTGCTTTTGGACTTTGGGCAATTGGCTGGGGCGGAGAGATTTATCGGTATTAAGAGCCTTTTCGTAGATATTGCGATAGCTTGGGTCTCGCAAGGCATCGGCGGATTTGTCGATTTTGGATTCGAGGCGGGCGAGCTCTAGATTGGAGAGTTGTTTGGAGTTGGTCTTGAAGGATTCAACAGGAGATACATCAGAGTTTTTTTGAGGGGAAGCAGAGGAAGTGTGGGAAGATGAGATTAGGGGAGCACCAAAGCCCATGGTTGGGGGTGCGGAGGAGGAATTGGAAGATTCTTTGCGATCAAAGAGTTCTTGAGGCTTGGTGGTAACAACTGAGTATTCTTCGGGTGAGGCGATAATACGGATAGCAACGTGGTTGGGGCCTGCAAAAAATAAGCCTTGACCAACGTCGGCTGAGAGGAGTAAATATTTTTCTCCATCGGACAGATAAAAAGTTTCGGCGACGCGAGCAATGGCGGAGGTGGATTGTTTGAGGAGGATTTGGATAGAGGCGTTATTAACGACGGCGCGACCAAAGTCGGTGGTAAGGAAATCGTCGACATCTTGGCTGATGGTGGTAATGCCAAGGAAGTATTTGCGAGCGCGTTTGGTCATGGCATACATAAAGGATGCGGAGTCGGGGTATCTCATCATGTACCAAGCTTCGTCGACGATGAGGAGACGTTTCTTAAAAACTCGTCTGACTTGCGTCCAGATGTGATCTAGGATGATAAACATGGCGATGGGACGAAGAGCGTCTTCTAGGTCGCGGATAGAGAAAACGGTGAATGGATTGCGGAGAGTGACGTTGCTGGGTTGGTCGAAGAGTCCACGGAAAGAGCCTTTGACGTATTTTTCTAATCGGGCAGCGAGACTTGCAGCTTCGGGGTTTTCCATGCCGATGAGAGTTTTGTAGAGATCTTCCATAAGAGGAGGCTCTTTGGTTTGAGTTTGAGGATCGGGAGTAATACCTTTCATGCGGTAAGTTAGGACGAGTGCTTGGTCAAGAGTGGCGTCTTCGGTGGGAGAGAGTTCGCCCATGATGATTTTGAAGAGAGAGTGAAGTGAAAGGATTTTCATAGAAAGTTCGTTTTCGCCGGCCTCAAGGGTGGCAGAAAGGTCAAATGGGTTAATGCGGACAGGACTGTTGAAACCAAAGCTGATGTATTCGCCACCGACTGCGGTACAGAGATTTTGGTATTCGTTTTCGGGATCGATGATGATGATGTCGGTGTTAAGCATGAAGTAGCGGAAGGCTTCGAGTTTGACAAGGAAAGATTTACCAGCACCGGATTTGGCAAAGACGACAGAGTTGGCGTTTTCGAGAGAGAAGCGGTCAAAGATTACTAACGATCCGTTGTGTTCGTTGATGCCGTACATAATGCCTTCGCTGGAAGTTAGCTCTGAAGAAGTGAAGGGGAAAGTGGTAGCGAGTGATGTGGTGTCCATGTTGCGTGTAACCATAAAGTAATCAACGGCGTAAGGAAGAGTTGATTTGAAGCCTTTTTCCATTTCGAGACTAGTGGTTTTGGCGACGATGAGAAGAGATCCAAGAGTAGAGATAACTTGAGAGGTAACCTCGTTGAGTTCTTGGATAGATTTGGCAGGAATGGTGACATAGAGTCCGAACTGGAAGAAACGTTCAATCCCTTTGACAAGAACTTCTTGGAGGGTACGAGCGTCTTCGAGGCGGGCTTTGGTGTCGGGATTGACGATGCGGCCTCTTTGGATATCGGATTGAATTTCGGCTTCCATTTCGGCGATTTTGCGGTGGAGTTCATCGAGGACACCTTTACCTTCGACGGGATAAACGAACATGGAGATGTTGAGTGAATGGTCGAAGTTGATTAGAGGCTCGAGCCAGTTGGCAGCTACGAAACGAGGGTAGCCAGCGACAAATAAGGTGCGGAAGTAGATGTTGCCGATTTTGAGATGATTGAAATCAATTTCGATGGCTGAGGGGGCGATGACATCACGCAAAGTGAGAGAGCCTTGGGCCATGACTTTGGCTGGATCTGGACCTTGGTCGGTTTTTTGGACTGGGGTTTTGGGTTTTTGGAATGGAAGTTTCATGTTATTGGGAAATTGGATTAGGATTTAGATTTTGGGCAGGTGTTGGATTGGAATCAAGGGGCGTTTGGCTTGGGTTTGATTGAGGATGCATGGATTGATCGGAGGTTTGGATTTCGCTAGAAGTGGGTTGGGACTTGGGTTCATTAGAGGTTTGAGGAGGAGATGCTACGGTTGAGGGTGATTCTGCGGTTTGGGTAGGTGGGTTTTGGTTGATTTGGTTGACGTATGAAACAATCTGAGGTCCAAGTGGAGAAGAACTTTGGACGATGGGGGCGGTGTAACTTTGGGAGTTGTCAAGTTTGATGCCTCGAGACAGATCCGGATTGTAGGCTTTGTAAAAAATCTCGATTAATTCTGAAGTTTCAAGTTGGCGTAACCTGATGCCGAGACGAGAAAATTGACGAGATAAGTGATCGCGCTTGGGGATGAGATGGTTCTTGGCTTTTTCGAGAATGTAGGAGAGTGAAAAAGGAAGTTTGTTGCTACCTGAGATTTGGTTAAACATGGCTTTGGGGGCTCCCAGTTCGAGAGAGGTAAAAGGAATAATGATGTAGAATTTCTTGTCGAGGACATTGTTTTTTTGGACGGTTTCTTCGACGAATCTGCGATAGCGGCGAAGATGTTCGCGGAGAATTTTGTTTTGTTGTTGGTCTTCTTGGAGCTTAATATAGCGCAAGTAATCGGAAATATCTTTGCGTTCTGAATTAATGATGATTTGGATGGGATAAGTAAGTGAGTTGAGAATAGCAGCGTAAGCATAGATGGTGGCTTCTTGCTCGTCTTCGGAGAGAAGGCTGAAGTTGATGGCGCTGGCTTGAATAATGAGACAGCCTGAGCCGTCTTTGAGGATGACGATGTCTTCGGTGATTTCTTCGATATCAAGATGTTGTTGGGTGGTATTGCGAATGGAGCTGACAGGTGATTGGTTGGGCATATGTATGATTATTTTGGATTATGACTGGATTGGCAATGGTAAAGATTTACCAATGAGGGTGATGGGCGGAATTATTTGGTCGGTAATGTCAATGGATTGAGGTGTTATTTCGTAGTCGTCTTTGTCGGCACTGATCAAATAATCACCTTGAGCAAGCGGTGTGGCAATAGTGAATTGACCGTGTTGATTGGTGCGAAGAGCGCGGACAGGTTGATTGTCTTGGGTGTTAATTTCAACAATAGCACCTGCAAGGGGGTTATCTTGATTGTCTACAACTACGCCACTGATAATGTTGTTAAGAGTTGGCGGTGGTGGGAGGTGGCGACTGGTAAAGGTGCTTGCATTGGTAGTCACATTGGAATTGGAAGATGTGTCTGAGAGGTTTTCTTGGGGAGCAGACATGGCTTGGATGACGGGAGTGGGAATTTCGGGTTCTTGACCTTGGGGGTTTTGGGTTATTTGGTTTTGGGTGGTTTGGGAAGTTTCATTTGGGGATGATTGAAGGGAGGTTGTATCGGCAATGGGAGTATTTGGCTCTGAAGGATTATTGTTTTCTGTTGATGAAGGATCGTAAAGAGGTGATTCAATAATTGGATCAGTAGCAGGTTGAGTGTCAGGATTGATGGGTTCATCAAGAATGGTTTGGGAGATAATTTGAGGATCTTGAGGCAGAGAAGAAGTTGAGGGAGTTTGAGGTGGGAGTGGGTTAGGTTGGGTGTCTTGTTCTGATGAAGGCTGGGCGATGGTTTGGGAAATAATTTGAGGTTGGGTTGGATTAGGATCGAGGAGATTATTGATATTGGCAAGTTTGGCAGATTCAAGCTCGTCGGGGACGGTTTGGCTACGTTGATAGGTTAGTGATTCAAGATAGTCTTCGATTTGGGAGGGCGTAACGGAGATCTTTTTTTGTGCCGAAGGATTGGAGAGAGTAACGGTTCGGTTGGGTTGGAGATAGGCAGGAATGGTAAGTTCTTTGTGCCATGTGAATTCAGTGGGAGAGTAGATGGCCTTGATAAAGGCTACAATCCAGCGATCGAGACCTCTGCCTTGGTAGGGAACAAAGGCGATAGCTGCGCCGAGAATGGCAAAGGTTGGAATGAGGGGCCAGCGGATGAAGAAAGGAATAAAATTAGCAAGGTAAAGGAGGATGGCGATCATGATACCTCCTGCTAGCCAGCCAAATTGCTTGAGAGTCATGTCTCCGACTAGACGGAATTCGTATGTAGTAACCTCGGTGGGGATTGCGTGTTGTTCGAGTGCCATAATTTACAGTATAGACGTTTGACTAAATGATGTGAAATTTGTCTTAAGGAGAGACGGGGAGAAGTGTTTTGATTGTAGCAAAAATAAATTGGGGATTGCAACAAATGGCAAATGATTTTATGTTGAGAATTGCACGTTTGTGTTACAAGGAATTGGGTGAAAATCCCAGACTGTGCCGCAACTGTAAAATTTCAAAAGATTAGATTCTTTGCTTGGCTTTGAAAGACAAAGAGAAGAAGATTTTTTACCAGTTTTAACTGGTGAAGGGAAATTAACTTTTGAGATAAGTCAGAAAACTAGCAAACGTTAATATCTCGAGCAAGATTTATGGATAATAGTTTTGAAATTGTTGAAAGTAAACAACACAAGCGATTGGCATTTGATATGGGTGCAAGTGGAGCCTTGAGTCGTGAAAATGTAGCTTCGTATGTAAATGAAGCGGGAGTTTGTATAAGTAAGGAAGATGCAATTAGCGTATTTACTTGGGAGAAGAGGGATGGTGGGGTGTTTTGTGGTGAGATTAAGGAAAGTAAGGATGTGTCGGAGTACATGAGTTGGGAGGGTGAAATCAGTAGGCAAGAGAGTGAGGGGGCGATGGCGATGCGCGAGCAGTTCTTGGCAGGATCAAGATTGTGTTTGCAAATAATGGGACCGATAAAGGGAATTTATAATGAGGGCCGAGGGGTGTTGATGAGGAGTAATGGCGAGGTGGCAACCTTGTATGGATTTAGAATTGAAGGAGATTTGTTTGATGGCGCAAGAGGATTGTCTGGGTTGCAAAAAATGGTGAATAACCCAATGGAAATAAATGAACAAACTTTGGATGCGATGAGGAGTGTTTCGTTTGAGATGAAGGTGGATAAGACTTTGAACGATTTACAAAATGAGTTGCCTGAATTGGCAGGGATTTGGCAACGAATAGAAGATGGTCGAGCAGAGGAAAAATTTGAGAGATTGAAAGAAAAGGTGGGTTTGGTGACAGAGAAGTATGAGAGATTGTTGGATAAGCAAGAAGCCAGAGAACCAGAATTAATCAGAGTAGGTGCGATGATGGAGAGAGATTTGGGAAGTATGGGTTTGGGGGTGGCGATGATTTCGGGGTGCGGTTATTCGAACCGAGCTTTGGAAGGAAATGGAGGAATGGGTGGATGGGGCTTGGTGAATTTGATGGATAGGAGAGGTGTTTTGGAATGGCAATCGTGGCAGAAGCCTGACAAAAAAAGAATTTATAAAGATGGTAAGTGGGTAGATGTGGTCAAGATAGAAAAATGTGGATTTCACTGGAAAAATGGAGGTAGTTGTGTTTGGGAGCCCAATGATTACATAGAAGTAGGTTCAAAGTGTCCTCGATGCGGGAATAAATTCATCTGTGCATAATAGGAGAAAATGTGTATAGTTAGTACTTGAAGGATAGTTAATTATTTGATATTATAGGACACATGGAAAATCAAACATCGATTGAGGGAGTCTCTGATCTGGGTAAGAAGGAAATGCCTGGGAAGACAGGGGAGGCGTTGAAAAAATTTGCGCCAGTAATTAAAGAGAATATTGACCGTGTAGGGAATGAGAAAGAGGGGGCTTGGTATGGCAAAGAGTCTTGGAGTTTGATTGTGCAGGGAGAGGCAAATCCAAACGAGAGACCTTTTGAGACGGCGCTGACTTATAAAGAATATCAAAGCACATATATAGACAGAGTAAGTGAGGATGATCCTGAGTCTGTGACAGGATTAAAGGTGCTTGAGGCATTGCGAGCAGTTGACGGGGAGATTGGGACTGTAGCTACGGGAAATGAAGGATATGAAAGTGGCTGGTTGTTTCGAGATATTGCTAAAATTGCAGAATCAATTAAGTTTTTGGGGGATAATAAAGTTGATTATGTGACAACTGCGATGGGAGATATAATGCAAAAAATAAAAGCTAATAGATTGGCCCCTGATGAGAAATTACAAGCACTGGGACCAGAAGAAGAGATTGAGGCGGCGTTGACAATGGTAGTCGGGTTAATGACAGGGGAGAAAGATGTGGTGGCGAGTGGCATAAATGGACATGAGAGATGGGAAGAAAGGCATGCAAATAAAGATGA
>CAZLQM010000009.1:0-32963 GCA_964561945.1 uncultured Gammaproteobacteria bacterium
ATTTAAAAAAATGAAACAATTCAAAAAACAAATTTCAATAATCGCTTGTTTAGCTTTGCTATTTGGTCAAGTTTTACTGCCGTATAAAGTTTTGGCTCAGCCATTGCCACCAACTGCGCCTACAGCTCCCACTGCACCTACGGCTCCATCAGCGCCCGCACCTACACAGGCTCCAACCGCACCAACTCCAGCGGTAAGCGCACCTACTCCCCCTCCCATACCTAACAACCCTGTAATTACTTCTACACCGACTCCAACCATCTTACCTGCAACTCCAACTCCAACAACGGTCTCTCCAACCGTAGCTCCTGCACAGAACGAAACAACCGACAATTCTCAAACTGCTACTAACACTAATACTGGCGCAAATTCAAATAATCAAAGTACTACAACAAATACAAACACTACAAATGTAAATACAAACAATAATGCTGACATTAATAACGATTTGGTATTAATTGGTTCAACCGGCGGAAATATAAGTGATAAAAATACAGGAGATGGATTTATTAAAACAGGAAATATAAACGTAATCGGCTCAGTAGAAAACAATGCCAATCAAACATCAACTTCGATACCAACTTGCGGAGCTACAAGTTGCACAACGATAACCAACGGACAAAATGCAAATGCGAATAATTCTCAAACAGGTGCAAATTCAAATAACAACTCCTCTACTAATAACAATACAGCTACAACTATTACCAATAACAATATAGCCAATCTTGATAATGGATTGATAACCATTGGCGAAACAGGAAGAAATAGTGCTTCTAAGAACACAGGCAATGGGTATATCGAGTCAGGCGACGCAAACGTAGGTTTGACCGTAGTCAACGTAGCTAATACTGATATTGCTGGAATTAAAACTAGTGAATTTAATATTGTCGATGATACACAGGGAGATATCGTAATTGATTTTGCAAACTTATCAGCAACTCCTGTAAATCAAGGTAATAAACAAAGTGCAGGTAATTCTCAAACAGGAGCGGATTCAAACAATAGTAGCATCGTTGATAACAATACAGCTTTAACTATTGTAAACAACAATGACGCTCAAGTTGTGTCTGACTTGGTGGTAGATGCAACTACTGGACACAATAGTGCTGATAAGAACACTGGTAGTGGATATATTAAATCAGGTGATGCAAATGTGGTTACTAATGTAGTGAATTTGGTAAATAACACTCTAACTTCTGGGGCTGAAATTTTGGTAGCCACTGTAAATGTATTTGGCGATTGGGTTGGTAATTTGATATTAAAAGATAGTTCAGACAACGGTAGTTTGGCAAACTGCAACGATTGTGGACAAAACACAGTTAGTGGTAATTCTCAAACTGGAGCTAACTCAAGTAATAATTCAAATGTAAGTGGAAATAAAGTAACTGCTTTGGAAACTAACAATACAGCTGAAATTGGAAATGGAATTATTCTTAACGCATCAACTGGAACTAATTTTGTGGATGATAATACAGAGAACGGTCAGGTAGTCAGTGGAAATGTGAATGCATCTGCTTCTACCAATACTATTGCCAATACAAACACAGATGGAGGCACATGGTGGTTGGTGGTAGTTAACGAGGCTGGACGATGGATTGGACATATCATGGGTGCTGATGAAAGTGGAAATATTGCACAAACCGGAAGTGTTGATTTGGGTGCTGGAAACAATGTAACGGGTGCTGATAGTAATAACAACTCGAGTATTACCAACAATGAAAATACATCAATTACTCAAAATAATAATGCAAATGTAGATACAAATATTACTATTAATGCTGATACCGGTCATAATAGTGCATCTAAAAACACAGGTAGCGGAAACATTCAAACAGGAGATGTAAATGTGGCAAGCAATATCGTTAACTTCGTTAATAATAATTTCCAAAGTGGCAAAGTTATTCTCACCTTTGTGAATGTCTTTGGTAGCTGGATCGGAGATGCAATTACACCAAATGCAACTGTTAATGGATCAGGTAATAATCAAGGAGAAAAGGAAATTGGAGGAGTGATTATAACTAATGATGGAAATGGCTCCGCAAATATCATAGACAATGAATCTGGGAATGATGCAAATAGTATTGTAGTAGAAAATGAAGATATCAACACTAGTTATCGAACAAGTAGTGTAAGTTACGCTGATGGAACTCTTAGTGCCATGATTAATATTAATAAGCAAAGAAGCAGGGTTCTAGCTAGTGCTAAGAAGTATGTACCAAGTGGAGAAACTTCTGCTCGATTACTATCAGGACAATGGTTAATTGATGTCGATCAAACTATAACGGTTACCCCTAGTCCAATTGCCTCATCTAATACCGTTGCTAATGATAGTGCTAATGTTTGGTGGAGAATAATTGCTGGATTGTCAATCTCATTACTTGCTGGAATTAGCTCTCAGTTTAGACAATTAGTTGGACTATTTCCTCGTAATTAATATCTGACTAGCCAAGGGGGCTATAAATTTTTATAATGTAAACATGCGTCTGCCCAAGACATTTAAGCGTTTATTCATTCCTTACCACGCAAATAATCACAAAGCGAGGTTGAGACATCCAAAAGGATTTGCATGGTTATCGTTGGTTGCCTTAGTTTTGCCATTATTAATAAATTTTGCTCCACAAAAAGGTTCACTCCTTGGCTATGCAAATAACATTAGTGTCGAGAGCGTCCTGCAATTAACAAACGAACAAAGAATAAATAATGGTCTAAGCCCGCTTGTTGCAGATTCTCAATTAAACAATGCCGCGCAACTCAAGGCTGCGGATATGTTTAAGCATAATTATTGGGCACATATTAGTCCGACGGGAGTTCAGCCTTGGTCTTTCTTTAATATGGCAGGTTACACTTATTCTTATGCTGGTGAGAATCTCGCTAGAGATTTTGATGATAGTAATAGTGTTGTGATTGCTTGGATGAATTCACCTGGTCATCGTGAAAATATTTTGAATGTTAAATATCAAGATATTGGACTGGCAGTTGTAAACGGAACTCTTGATGGAGTGGAGACTACATTAGTGGTTCAGGAATTTGGCTCTAGACGGTCAACACAAAAAGTAGCAGCTGTTTCTAGTGCTTCAGTTGAAGGAAATAAAAATCAAGTTCGGCCATCATCTACCCCATCACCAACTCCTACGGCATTAGCAGTGGCGCAAATTACATCAGTTCCCACGGTAATAAAAGAAGTAGTAAATCACCAATTAGTCGATAAAGAAATGATCATTGGTAATTCAAATGGTAATAGAGTAAAAATATCACCAATGTGGCTTACCAAGTCATGGACGCTATCTATTGCAGGATTGCTTGTAATTGTATTTTTAATTGATATGGTAGTTGTGGCAAAAGTAAAACTACCCCGATCTGGAGGTAAGACTTGGGCACATATGTTAGTGTTATTGTTTGTAATTACGGCTATTTTATATACACAATCGGGAATAATTAAATAACATGAAAAAGACTTATATAAAAACTCGATCCGATTATATTCTACTTATAATCGGGCTTAATATTTGGTTGATTGCCTATAATCAATTAGCTCATAAACCTAGTTGGCAAATTATTTCAACCGGTATTATGGCAGGTGGATATATATTGTGGGGGTATTGGCATCACAAACGATCTAAAACACTGTACGAAGGCGTAATGTGGGAGTATACCTCTTTTGGGTTACTGGCAACCGCATTAGTGGTTGGCGTCTTGCATTATTTCTAGTCTTTATCTTTGACTTTAGCAGGTTTATATATTCTGTTTATTCTGGATCTAGCTATACTTGTAACGACGAAGTTGGACCAGTTTTGAGGAGGGTTTTGAGGTGATTTATTCTTAATGATTTCACAGACATCACCATGTCTTAATTGATAATGAAGAGGAACCATTTTGCCATTAACTTTGGCCCCTTTAATATAATTGCCTAAATCTGTATGAATGCTAAAGGCAAAATCCACAGGTGTTGATTTGTCGGGTAAATCAATGACGTCTCCAAGAGGGGTAAAAACAAATATTCGAGTTTTAAAAAAATCAAATTTAATATCATGAATCAACTCTTTGTTATCTTCGATCTCATGCATAATATCAACTAATTGCTTTACCCAATTTAGTTTCGCACCGGCTCGTGATTCACCTTTATCAAGTTCTTGGGAAGATGCATTATCTTGGTTTTTCTTAATGTCGTAATACCAATGAGCAGCAACCCCTAATTCCGCATGTTGATGCATAGTCTGAGTTCGAATTTGGATTTCTAGGATTCTCTGGTGACGAAAAACCTTGAGATGAATTGATTGATACCCGTTGGGCTTGGGTTGAGCAATGTAATCGCTGATCGGGAGCCATGGCACTGGCTTCCAAAGGCTATGAATCAGCCCTAGGGCTACATAACAGGATCCAATATCGTTAGAATTAATAATTACCCTGAGAGCCACAATATCATTGATTTTGGTCATATCACGATTTATTTCTGGTCGTTGAAGTTTTTTGTACAAGCTATATTTTCCTTTAGTGCGACCGTCAATTTGAACATCAAGCCCTTGCTTTGTTAATAATTTGGTAAGTTCATTACGGGCATCTTGAGTCTCTTTTTCACCTTTTTGATAGTAGGGAGCTGACAATCTCACTAATAATTTGTATTCAAGGGGATAGACAAAAGGGAAAGCAAGATCCTCAAGTTCTCGTTTAATGATACCCATGCCAAGTCGTTCAGCTAAGGGTGAATATATTTCTAATGTTTCTCGAGCAATTCTGTGTTGTTTGTTTTGGGGCACATAACGGAGAGTGTACATATTATGCAATCGATCGGATAATTTAACCAATAAAACTCTAGGGTCTTTGGAGGTAGCTACAATCATTTTTCGTAAGTTTTCTAAAAAAATTGCCTCTTCTGAATTCATTAATCTGATTTTGCTTACCTTAGTAACACCATCAACCAAATGAGCAACTTCTGTGCCGAAATTGTGAATAATGTCTTCAACTTCACAATTAGCATCTTCCAATGTATCGTGTAAAAGTCCTGCAATTACGGTTTGAGTATCTGCTTTCCAGTTAATTAAATTTCTAGCCGTAGCCACAGGATGGATAATATATGGTTCACCTGAGTATCTGACTTGATCTTTGTGTAATTCTGCTGCGAAGTCATATGCTTTTTCGATTGTATTAAGATCGATTTGTGAATCAGCGTTCTTAGCAAACTCTAAAAATTTTTGTTTGATATTTTGACTCATATTATATCAAGTGATAATCGATTAATTCTATATTTATTTGCTCAGTGCCTCTCCACATGGTTGATTTTAGAGTGTAAGCAACATCTAATTTTGTTTTGGGCTGAAGTAAATTAACTTGCTCGCCAATTCCCCAAGCTAAACACTCTATTACTGTCTGATTATGTTTTAGTAATAGTTTGAGATGGTGATTTTCTTTACCAATAGTTTTGGTGCTAATAACTTCCAAATTCTTAGTGACAAAAATTGGCTTATGATTTCCGTGACCAAATGGAGCAAATTGATTAACTACCGAAACTAGTTCCGAATTAATTAAATCAAATGGAATAATTGTATCAATATTGATAGTTTTTTTTAGTAGGTCATCTGGAATTTTTTGACCAATTTTATTAATTGAATTAATGAAATTTTCAAGTTGACTTGTCGGTAATGTGAAACCTCCTGCAAGAGGATGTCCGCCATAATTTAGAAGCAATTTGCCAACCTTATCTAACATATCTACCACATTTACATCCTTTACAGACCTAACTGATCCTTTAGATATTTGCGGTCCGATGTTTATCGCGATTGCTGGTCTGTAGTAATTCTGGGTTAATTTGCCTGCAATTAATCCGATAATGCCTTCATCGTAATCTTTGCTTGAAGCAATGATAATTTTAGTGGATGTGTCACTGTTTTCTAGAGCATGAGTAAGCATAAGTTGTGTGATTTCTTGGCGATTTTGATTGGTAATGTTAAGACTTTGCGCATACTCCATAGCCTTAGAGTAAGTACTGGCAGTGAGTACCTTGTATGGTTTCATGGAATCCCCAATTCGACCTTCAGCGTTTAGACGGGGACCTAATTGAAAACCAAGATGGTATGTGTCCAATGACGATGTTTCTATCTTGGCTAAGTCTAAAATAGCCTTAATTCCATGATGGTTAGTATTCCTAAGATATTTAAGCCCATGATGAACAATGTTACGGTTGATATCAGTTAATGGCATGACATCTGTGACAGTTCCTATTGCAGCTAATTGAAGATTAATCTCATTTAATGGTTTGGTGGCTAAGTATCGAGTTAAGAAATATGCAACTGCACTACCACAAACTTGGGTAGAATGAACAATTAATTCAGCAGATGGCAAAGTTGCATCTGGTGTATGATGATCAGTAATTACGACTTTAATTTGGGATTGTTTGAGAAACTTGACCGCCTCTATTGCTTTGATTCCTTGGTCAACGGTTATAACTAATTTTATTTGAGAATGTTTATCTATAATTTCTTTAAGACTATTTACGCTCATCCCATAACCATCCTTATGCCGATCTGGAATATAGACACTAACCTCATGACCCATCTCCTCAACGACGCTCGCCATAATTGCACTGGCTAATATCCCATCTGCATCATAATCACCGTAGATTAAAATTTCTCCCTGATTATTATTTACTATCTGTCTAAATTGATCTACGTGAGATTTTGTAATCCCATGGGTGTTTTCATCCCACTCGCGAGGCGGTGGTGGATTAAAAAACGTTTCGAATGAAGTTATTTGCCTATTTTTTAATAACTTCTCGACAACAGAATCAACTGTATCGCTCTCATAATGATTGTAATAATACCAATTTGCCATGATAGATATTATACTTGGATTTTATTGATATCCTGTATGAGTGTTTTTCTGATAATATAGGTTCATGGTTATCGATTCACCTCCGTCAGTTGAGTGGTTATTGAAAAAGTTTTTGGATAAAGATTATGAAATATATATTGTGGGTGGGGCTGTTAGAGATTTATTACTAGGAAAACAAGTATCTGATTGGGACTTTGCTACAAATGTTTTTCCTGAAATCATTGTTCAATTATTTGAAGATACCTTCTATGAGAACGCCTTTGGGACCGTTGGTGTTGTGTATCCCGAAGAAAAAAAAAGATATGAGGAAAATATAATTCCTGTGCTACCAATTTATGAAGTTACTACATTCCGAACCGAGCATGGATACTCAGATAACCGGAGGCCAGACAATGTCGAATGGGGTACTACGTTAGAGGACGATTTGAAGCGTCGGGACTTCACTATAAACGCCATGGCACTTAAGCCTGTTAGAGAAAATAATAGATTAAATTACGAGTTAATTGATCAACATGGCGGAAAATACGATCTAGATAATAAAGTTATTAGAACTGTTGGCAATCCCGCTGATAGATTTGAGGAAGATAGTTTGCGTATGATGAGAGCTATTAGAATCGGAGCACAACTTGGCTTTTCATTAGAAGAAAATACTTTAAATGCAATTATTAAATATAAAGATTTAATAAATAAAATCTCAATGGAAAGGATTAGAGATGAGTTATTAAAAATAGTATCTAGTTATTATCCCAGCCAAGGTATAACCTTGCTTTATACATGTGGCTTATTAGAATATATTTTGCCTGAGTTAATTGAAGGTCGAGATGTATGGCAAGGCGGTCATCACAAAGACGATGTGTGGACCCACAGTCTTAAATCTTTGGATGCTTGCCCGAGTAATAATAAAATCGTTAAATTGGCAACATTAATTCATGACATTGGGAAACCTAGGTCTCGAGCTCTTATTTGTCAGAAGTGTAAATATTTTTATAAACCTAAAGAAGATATTGATACTGTCAACGAAGTGGAAGAATGGATATGTGAGCGTTGTGGAAACTTGAATATGTATAAAGAAACGGTAGCTTTTCATAATCATGAAATGATTGGCGAAAAAATGGCAGAAGAAATCTGTGATCGTCTGAGACTTTCAAATATAGATAGAGAGAAAATTGTTAAATTAGTGCGTTGGCACATGTTTAGTGTAGACGAAAGGCAGACCGAAAAAGCAATCAGGAGATTTATTAAGAATGTTGGGAAAGAAAACCTTGAGGATATATTGGATTTGAGAATCGGTGATCGTATTGGAGGAGGTGCTAGAGAAACTTCGTGGCGACTGGAGAGATTTAAGAAATTAATTGAATTAGTTCAGCAACAGCCTTTTGAAATACGGGATTTAAAAATTAAAGGTACTGATATTATGAAATTGCTTCAAATTCCGCCTGGGAGAAGAATCGGAGAAATTTTGCGGACTTTGTTTGAAGAAGTTGAGGATAAGTTGATTGAAAATAATTTGGATGTTTTGCAAAAAAGAGTTTTGGAGTTAGGAAAAGACATTAATTAACCTGTATGATGGTACTAAATATATGAAAATCGCTGTGATGTCTGATAGCCACGATCGATGGGATTATTTACAACAAGCTATTATGATTGCGAATAATAAGGGCGCTGAAAAACTTTTATTTGCAGGAGATTTTATATCACCTCCTGGGATATCAGTTATTGGACAATTTGGAGGAGAAGTTATTATGGTTTGGGGAAATAATGATGGAGAAAAAATTGGGTTGCTAGAAAAAGCTAAGGAAAATCAAGTGGTTAACATTACCGGAGATATATATGAAGACAAAATTGGAGAAATAAATGTATATATGAATCATTATCCTCGGTCAGCAGAAATTGCTGCGAAAAGTAAATTATATAATTTGGTAATCCACGGGCATACGCACCAATGGCGGGTTGAAATAATTGATGGGATAACACTTCTAAATCCAGGCGAAATTCAAGGAAGTCGTGGAGATGTAACTTTTGCATTGGTTGAGACAGAAACTTTGGAAATTGAAAAAGTTTTTGTTGAACAGAAGTGATAGAAATTTATTCATGGATATTGAATATCAAATTGTACGAAGTAAGTCTCGTAAAAAAAGTGCAAGTTTGAAAGTTCTGCCTAGTGGCGAAGTTCAAGTTAGGGCACCTGTTTATATGCGTGATGATTTTATAGCAAATTTTGTGAATGCAAATGAAGATTGGATAGAAAGTCAGCGTTTAAAAATAATCAAAACCAAACCCAAAGAAGTGGTTGAAAATGAATTGTGGCCATATTTAGGTGAACTTTATATTATTAAACTAGTTTCAACAAGGTTGCGACCTAGGATTGAAATATCTGAACAATTTATAATTGTACGTATTAATTCTCAAACTAATTTAGCTCTGCGAAGGAAACTTATAATTGAATGGTACAAAAAACAAGCTAGAACTCTGATTGTTGATTTGGTTAAAAAATATGCTTCAATACTAGGTGAACAATATGGATTGATTAGACTTAAAGATACAACAAGTCGATGGGGAAGCTGTTCAAGTGAAGGGAATTTGAATTTTAATTGGAGACTCGTGCTAGCTCCGCAACGTGTTTTGGAATACGTTGTAATTCATGAAGTCTGTCACTTAAGGTATCAACATCACAAAACTTCATTTTGGAGATTGGTAGAAACCCTTGATCGAGAATATCGGAATTCAAGAACGTACTTGAAACATCACGGTTGGAAGTTAAATATCTAGTAATTATTGAAAAGTAAAAAATAGAGTGCACTTAGATATAAATTTAAGTGAAAACAGTTTTTAATAAATCCGTTATGATTAGTGTATGCCTGTTTTACCGCAACTTACTCAATCCCAACAAGAAATGCTTAAGCAAGTTCTTGGAAATCGAGTAAAACTTGATGAAAAGAAAAATAATCGAAAATGGCACCTTTCTCGAAAGAAAATCTTTGTAATCATTGCATTAATTATTCTGACCATTACAGGTGTCGGATTTTTTATTGAATCTAGAAATAATAATCCTGAATTTGTGGATTTGAGTGAGAATCCTATATGGAAATTATTGCCAAATGATGAGAACTCAACTGAGATTGGTGTTATTAATGAGGATACTTTGATTAGAAACCAAACAGGACAATCAATTATCCGCGATGTGTATTCAGAGATTAATGGCAGGACCTCATCATTAGGGTTAAGTGTGTCTGGAAAAATTGAGTACGGAGTAGCTGACTGGTCAATGGATAAAAGTCTGACCAATTTAGTGAATAATGAGGACGCCAATAAATCTAGATTTGAAATGATTGCCCTAGATGTTAATGATAAAATACTGTCACGTGGCAATGTTTGGGTCGAGAATAAAGAATATATTTATCAAGAAACTGGACAGTGGAAGTCAGTATTATATTTGCCAATTGGAACTAATTCTATCGCATTAAAAATTAGAGACAATGACAAATATCTTGATCGAGTGTATGTAGATACGAGTTTGCCCGATGTCTATCTAGAGTTAATTCCGTCGCAAATGAATTACCAAAGCACGTTAACTATTAATGGTGAGGTTACTGGAAATGCAGATAAAGTAAAAGTTACATTACAGTTAATTAACAATGACTTCGGAACTCAAAAAATATTATTACCTGAGATCAAGATAGATAATGGAAGTTTTGTGAATTACGTGGCTTTGAGTTTGTTAGATATTAATAATACTTCCAGATGGACTGTGAACGTAAAAATATCTAGCATGTTTGGGTTAAAATCATTTAATTCAAACGTTTTTACAATTGTGAAATAAATATAATGGATAGTTTAGAAAAAAATAAAATAATTTTTAGCGTTGATGAATACTTGGAATTTGCTCATACACTGTTATCGCAAGCACGTGTAGCAGTTAGCGGGGAGATTCTTAATGTGAATGAGCGTGATCGATATACTTTTTTTACATTGATTGGAGAAAATGGAAAAAGTGTATTACCATGTTTTGTTTGGAATTATGTATTAGATAAATTATCAATTAATTTAATAGCTGGGATGCAAATTGAAGTTTTGGGTCATGGATCTATATTTAGCAAAAGAGGAAGCTTTAATTTTGAAGTTGAGAGAGTTGAAATCAAGGGAGATGGATTATTAAATGAAGTGTTTATAAAAATGAAAGATAGATTAAAAAAAGAAGGTTTATTTGATTTAGAAAATAAACGTCATATCCCAAAATACATTTCAAGATTAGGATTGATTACATCTAAGAACGGTCAAGCCATCCATGATTTTTTGACTCATTTGGGGGATTGGGGGACTGATATTTTTCAATATCATGTGATGGTAGAAGGCATATATGCAATTGATTCAATTGTCGGTGCAATTAAATATTTCAATGAAAAACATGTAAATGATATAGATGTATTAGTCATAAGTCGAGGTGGAGGGAGTCTGGAAAGTTTACAAGCATACAACAGTGAAGAAATAGCAAGAGCAATTCAGTCTTCAAGGATTCCTATCATAACTGCGATTGGACATGATCAGGATATAACAATTGCTGATCTGAGTGCTGATTATGCCTGTTCTACGCCCACTCATGCCGGAACTTATATAGCTCAAGGATGGAAAGATGCAAAAATGCAAATTGATAACTGGCAGAAAGATTGGATGTATTTCTTTATGAGAACATATGAAAAACGACTGTTGAGAATTAGTTCAATTGAGCAAAGCATTAGCAAAATAATGGAGTCTTTGAAACAAAAAATCACATCATTCGGCCCCTTAATCAAAATAAATATGGAAAAGAATATTTCTGATCATAGTTTTAAGTTATCTACTAGGAAAGACTTGTTTTTTGTATACAAAAAACAAGTAAATGATACAAATATATTTAGATTAAATTTACTCTATAATTACGGAAAAGTGATTAAAATTCGTATTAATGATTTAATTAAACAAAATATAAGTAAGTCTGATTTTGTAATTCAATCTATTAAAATGAATAACCCGTGGGAAAAATTAAAACAAGGTTATGTAATTATGAAAAATGAGAATCAAAAAATAATTAAAAAATCTAATGAATTAATTACTGGAGAGAACGTGAAGGTTTGGTTTGTCGATGGTTCTAGGGGATTAAAGTCACTTGATTAAATTGTGTATACTAGTTAGAGAAATATGAAGAAAATGGACTTCAAAAGTGCAATGGCAGAATTAGAAGAAATCAATTCGTGGTTTGAAACAAATGAGTTGGATCTAGATGAGTCTATTATTAAATACGAAAGAGCTGCTGAGTTAATCACATTCTGTAAAAAACGTTTAGAATTTACGCAAAACAAGTTTGTTGAAATTAATAATAAGATTGCCGATAAAGATGCAACCCCGAGTGATGAAAGTTAATATTAATCACCTAGACAGTTAAAAGGTCCTATGTCATAATCTGATTTATGAAAAAAGTGATTGTTTTGTTGGCGTGTACTTTGGTATTGGGTGGTTGTCTAAAAAAGGAGGCTTTGGGGGCAATTAAAATTTCAACTAATCAACCTGCTTCAGTTCAGATTGATGGTAAAAATGTTGGTCAGACACCATATTCAGATGAAAAAATACGTGCTGGTGAGATGAGTATTCGCTTAACCCCCCAGGATACTTCGTTGCAACCTTGGGACTCATTAATTGATGTTGAGTCGGGGGTTTTAACTGTAGTTAATAGGAACTTTGCGACAAACAATAATCAGGCGGAGGGTCATATCATGACTATGAAACCTATAAGTCAAGCAGTAGCTTCAATATCGGTTGTAAGTGAACCAGATGGAGCAATGGTTAAACTAGATGGATCTCCCATCGGACCAACTCCCCTTGAAAAGAATCAGGTTAATGAAGGCAGTCACAAATTGGTTATTTCTGCACCTGGCTATAAAGAACTTGAGGTATCAATTAATACACAAAGTGGTTATAAAGTTATGATTGATGCCAAGCTATCTAAACTTGAAGTTGCTCCGATTACAGATATTAGTGAAGCCACTGACTCTGCTGATGCGACCGATTCGGCAACTACTACCACACCTGCTCCAAGTGGCGCAGTTTCGCCTACCTCTACTAAATCTAATACGACACCAACCCCGACTAAAGCTGGAGATGCCAAGAGTACGGGTAAGGTTAAGATTTTATCGACTCCGACTGGTTGGCTAAGAGTAAGAAAAGAAGCGTCGGTTAATTCTGAAGAAGTGGGGAAAGTAAATCCTGGAGAAACATATGACTTGTTAGATGAAGACTCTGGTTGGTATAAAATCAAACTCGAAGATGGGGATATAGGATGGGTGGCGGGCCAATATGCAGACAAGGTTTAATAAATAAGATCTTGTTTGTACCCTAATTTAAAAATTTAAGATGTGAGCTATCTCCATTAGTCCGAACCTGTTAGTGTTTAAAACTGACTATATTTATTGATGAGCTTCCTGATATATTACGGTTGGAGTTTTATATAGTAGGTTAAATTTGATATTTATCTTGTTTCTTATTTTGTAGATAGAAAAATATTAGCGTGAAGATTTGATAGTATTAAGCCAATATAAAACTAACCCCAATAGTAAGCCTAAGGTAACAAGTGCATATAATTTTTGCTGACTATTTATCTGGATTGCTATAAACCCCAATATGGCTGTCATGGTCCAATAAAGAAAAACTATTTTTTGTTTGCTCACGCCCGCGTCTAATAAACGATGGTGGAGATGTCCTCTGTCTCCCCAGAAAGGCATTTTCCCTTGATAAATTCTTCTAGAATATGTCCAAAGAGTATCTATTATTGGAATTCCTAGACAAACAAGCAAAACTCCAACTTTTGTGGTCGAGAGAAGTGCAAGTACGCCAAGCATCAATCCTGCAGTACTTTTGCCACTGTAACCTGGCATTATTTTTTGGGGGAAAAAATTCCAAGGTAAAAATCCCAAGTAAGCGCCTGCGGTAATGGCCGCCAATGTAATTAACGGCCATTGTGTAATATCTGCTGAAAATTGAAGGCTTAGTATCGCAATTACAATTGCTGCAATGATAACAACTCCCGGCAGTTGACCTTCGATTCCTCCTGCACCTTGCCCAATAATATTCATCATTCCGATAATCCAAATTAAAGCAAAAATATCAGATAACAACCAGATCTCACCTGCCCAATTACCAAAATGGAAAGGTATCCTGAGAGATGAAAGATCAAATATTGTTTGTGAAAATGGGTTGCTTATATAAGATATTCCAATTCCAACTGCCACAATACATAGTGCGCTTATAATATTAAAGAATAGACGCGTGTAAGGAGATATATCCCATTTATCGTCAGCAAATCCAACAATAGTTGCAATGATCAATGCCAAGCTTATACCAAGCAAGTGGGTATCGTGAGGAAGCCATATAAACATTGAAATTAAGATTGCAGCGGTGGTTACTAGACCACCGCCACGAGGTACAGGATATGTATGAACAACCTTAGAATGCTTATGTACCTTGGGATCATCTACTATTTTCCATTTCCATGCCAATCGAATAATTAGAGGAGTAATTATTATTGAGATTAGAGCAGAAACCAATAAAGGGATCCAAAAAAGAAATATATTCATTAGTATGAAATACTGGAATCTAGGTTATAATCCTTATAATTTGTAGAATGGATAGTGAAAAAACAATAATAATGACTCCTTGTGTTGCTGTTAATATGTTGGTCAAAATTCTAAATTTTTGAACCATAAAGATGGAAATTAAGCTATTAATTGTCAAAATTATTGATAAATATATTCCAATTTTATACAAATCACGAATTGTACCCAATTGCTCTTTGGTTCCAGATGGAAGACTGAAAAAGAGAGGAAATTGCGGAGGTAAAACCGCATGTGCATACCAGATTACGCTACCAACTACGACTAAAGTAATTAATAGTATAAATATTAATAGATGATAAACATTAAAGCGATTTTTAAGTGTTGTTGGAGGGTTCATTAGTTGATTATAGCTGATTTAGACAATGACGTTTGACTTTGATTATAAAACAAGTCAATATTTGAATGTGAAACAAGTTATCTGTGTTGGAACCGCTACGCTAGATATTTTTGTTCGTTCTAACGAATTTAAGGTGATGCCTAGTGCTGAAGGAGTGGTACTATGTGAAGCATATGGTGCTAAGTTGGAAGTTGAAGAATTAGTCTGGACAACCGGCGGTGGAGCTACCAATGCTGCAGCTACGTTTTGTAAACAAGGGTTAGAAACAGGTTTGATATCTGAGATTGGTAATGATATTCCAGGAAAAACTTTATTAAATGAACTTGGGGAAATGAATATCCCAACTGACCTTATTGTAAAGGAAGATGCGGAAAAGACCGCTACTTCAATTATCCTTGTAGCTCCAGAAGGCGGTCGGTCAATCGTTACATCACGTGGCGCAAGTAAAATGTTAGAAGTAAGAGATATTCCCTGGGATAATATTGACACAGAATGGATCTATATAAGCTCTCTTGGGGGACAAGTGGCATTATTAGAAGCTATCACTAATCATGCAAAAGAAAAAGGAATTAAAGTTGCTGTTAATCCTGGAGCTGGAGAGATCAATGCTGATGATCTAATATCTCGGTTGGCGCCATTTTGGGATGTGCTGATGATGAATGAAAATGAAAGCTCTGTTTTGACGGGCGTTGGAACTGATGATTTGAAAGTACTGGGAAAAAAGATACACCAGCTTGGAGCCAAAAATACCATAGTAACGGCAGGGGAAAGAGGTGCTGTATTATTAAATGCCGATCAAATATTGTTTTGTCCTCCTGGAAACGGCAATGTTGTGGAGTCTACGGGAGCGGGTGATGCCTTTGGGAGTGGGTTTGTATCTGGATTAATAAAAGGCGATGATTTATTTAAATCACTGCAATTTGCTCAAGCAAATTCAGTAGGTGTAATTAGCAAAGTAGGTTCCAAAGCAGGAATTATTGATGAATCAATTTTTGATCAAATGGTTCACGCAAAAATTGAAACTTGGGAATAAGCTTGTTTGTGTTTTAGATGAAATTTTTTATATTTTGGTTGACAAATGTCGTGCAAATCTTATAACCTGAATGTATGAGTAAGATTTGCGGGTTATTGATTTGGTTAGGATTTTTTTGGGTCTTCTTGAGTCAGACAGTCAGTGCAGAAAGTGTAAATATTGAGGTGAATAGTAATACAACTAGCTCATCAAGTTATGTTGTAAGTAAAACGGTGACCTTATCAGAAAATGTAGGCAGTGAAAATAAGGTTGAAGATAAAAAATTGATTGAGGACAAGAAAGACGAACTCAAGGTGCGAATGGAGAAAAAACAAGAAGAACTAGAACAACGCAAGGATGAGATGAAAGAGAAAATTGCTAGTCGCCAAGCCGATTTAAATAATAAATTAGATGAAAATACCAAAGAACGTATAAGAAAAACTTATGAAAGACATATCAGGAGATTACTGGCAACAGCAGAAAGGCTTGAGAATATACTCGGAAGAATAAATTCAAGACTAGATAAAAATCTTAATAACAGTAATTATGATGTGTCATCGTTAATAAAAAAAGTGGAATCATTAACTGTTGAAATCGGAAGTTTGAAAGAAAATATTGCTAGTAAGGTAGATAGTATGGATATTGTATTTGATTCGACTGATCCAAAAACTATGTATGTTGTACTTAAAGATGAACTTGAGACATATCATAACGAGATTAAACTTATTTTTGGTAAAATTAGGGGATTGATTCCGGAGCTTGAAAAGTTGCATAGTAAAGAGGTTCCTGAAGTTAGTGTAACCAAATCAGAAACGGATAATTAGCTAATTCATTATGGTAAACGAAGATAAAAAATCAGAAGTTGAATTAAAACCTATAGATGTAAATTCTGTAAAGGACACTTCAGAGATATCAGAGTTTGAAAAGCCAATAACTCAGTCAGAGGTTGTACAGTCTATGCAAAATGAAAATGCAAAACAGCCAGAAGTTGTCGATGGCTCTAGGCCTATGATTGATAATAATGTAGTACAGTTTGCATCGCCATCAGCAGTACAGGCTGTAAATGATTTGATTGATGAGCAGGAACCAGATCGAAAAACATCAAAATGGGTTTTGGTAATTGTAGTTCTAGTATTATTGATTTTGGCTTTGGTTGCTGGGGTTGTTTATTACTTTACTCAATTTAATGATGACCCTCGGCCATTGGTTTCACCTCTTCCAGAAGAAACAGAAATGTTACCTTCTCCAACTGCTGCACCAGATTCGATGTTACAGGATATACAGCAGGTTAAGGATTCTGATGAGATAGAAGCGATTAAAGATGATGTGGACAATACGAATATCGATACGCTTGGGAAAGATCTTGAAGAAATTGAAGGGTCTCTTTAATTGTTGGTATTTAGAAAAAAGGTATCTTTAGAGGCAATTTGATTGATTATAAATCTTGCAATAAATGTATTGATGCACTTGAGTAAAGTCATTTTCTTTAGAAATTAAAACCCACTGTCCATAATATTTTTTTGAAACGCCTGGATGAATTAGTAAAGCTTGATCTAAAGAGTACTGACTATCTTGAGTGCCTAAGTTAGAGGGGATATCAATAGAACTAAAAGTAGATTTCATAAGCAAGGGTATTTGAGAAGCGAACTGAATATAAGCTATATTGCTAATATCGGTTTGCAGTGAAGTTTGTATTAATTGAAATAGATTGCCCAATCTATCTTTATTTTCCCAAGTAGATGGATTGAGAAGTCGAGATCTAATTGCTTTAATAACTTGTTGTTGGCGCTGTGATCTAGCGATATCAGTTCCTTGTTGACCTTCTGCGTGACGTGAACGCACAAATTTTAGAGCTCTTGACCCATCCATATGTTCTGTTCCTGATGTAAATGAAATTGTCTCGTATCTACTCGATTCCGGTTGGGCATTTTCTAGGCCTGGAATTGGAAATTTATTGTCGACAAATGAATTTTGAATATTTACATCTATCCCGCCAATTGTATCTATAAACTGAGAAAAAATTCCAAAATCTAGTTTGATATAGTAATGAATTGGCAAATTAGTTACTTGAGAAACAGCTTGGCGCAACTGCGTGATTCCATAGCCTGTTTGTTTTTCTTCCCCCAATCTGTATGCAGCGTTTATTTTTGCATCGATATCTTGTATCCATAAATCTCTAGGAATAGATAGTAATGCGATATGATCTCCTTTTGTGAGGGGAATTGATGCAACAATAAGCGTGTCAGAAAGATCTCCGCCCGAATGCCCTGCCCCACCTTCACCAATTAGCAATATATTAGTACGGTTTTTGTAAGATAAAATTTGGTTGTGATTTCTATCGGTTAATATTTGATAAATATTTTGTGGATCAAGATGAAAGTATTTTTGAGTAAGAAGGCTACTAATCTGCCATGTTATAAATATTAGATAAATATTTGCAGCCAAGACGAGAACTGAAATGAAATGAATGCGACGCATAGGGAATAATTTAATATTGTACCGTAAGTAAACTTTGTTTTAATAGAAAGAGTTAGTACAATGACAAACATGTCAAAGATTACAGATAGTTTGAATGAAGCGCAGATTCAAGCTGTAACGCACTTAGGGACTCCTCTACTCGTTCTTGCGGGTGCAGGATCGGGAAAAACAAAGGCGCTGACGCATAGAGCAGCTTGGCTTATGGAGGATCAAGCAGTAGCACACGGATCGATTTTGCTATTAACATTTACAAACAAAGCCGCTGGAGAAATGCTAAGTAGAATGGGGTCGTTAATTAAGCAGCATGATTTGCCTTATGCAGGAACTTTTCATAGATTTTGCGCTTTATTGTTACGACGTCACGGTCATTATATTGGAGTGCCCAACACTTATGTAATATATGATGATGATGATCAAAAAACATTGATGAAACAATTGATTAAGGACCGTGGTTTAGATACAAAAAGATATAAAGCAGATACTGTGTTAAGTACAATTTCATTCGCAAAGAATGAACTACTGGAACCACAAGACATGATTGAAAAGTCAGTGAATGTTTGGCAAGAAACAGTTGGTCATTTATACAATGATTATCAAAAAATATTAAACAAGTCAGAAGCTGTTGACTTTGACGATTTGATGATGAAATCAGTTAAATTACTTAAACAGCAAGATGATTTGAAAAATAAGTATAACAATCAATACGAGCATATTCTGGTGGATGAATATCAAGATACGAATAATGCTCAATATCAGTTAACAAAAATATTGGCTGGTGACAAGCAGAATTTGATGGTTGTGGGAGATTTTAGCCAAGCAATATATTCATGGAGGGGGGCTGATTATAAGAACTTAGATCAGCTTGGCAAAGACTATCCGAATCTGAAAGTGGTGAAATTGGAACAAAATTACCGATCTACCCAAACTATATTAGCGGCTGCATCTGGTCTGATTGCCCACAATAGTAGCCACCCCGTATTGTCGTTGTGGACGAAAGGTAAAAGTGGAAACCAAGTTAATATTTATGAAGCATATGATGAGCAAGCTGAAGCAAATTTTGTAGCTCAAACTATTAGAACAGGAAATAAGATTGAGGGGAAACATTTGGGAGATTTTGTGGTGATGTATAGAACTAATGCTCAATCGCGAGCCATTGAAGAAGCTCTCTTAAGAGAAGGATTGCCTTATGTATTAATTGGCGGGGTACGTTTTTATGCAAGGAAAGAAATTAAAGATTTGTTGAGTTACCTTAGGCTAACAGTTAATCCTAATGACAGTGTTTCAAAAGAAAGAATGAATAAAATGGGCAAAAGAAGATTGTGGGCTTTTGAGCAATGGAGAGAAAAGAACAAAGATACTTATTTTAATATGCCTAGCTTGGAAGTTCTGGATGCGATAATCGAGGCAACTGGATATGTGACGCAATTTGATGTGGATGATAAGGACGACATGGGACGATTAGAAAACATACAGGAGCTTCGATCCGTAGCTGCGAAGTTTGTTGATCTTGGTGATTTTTTGGAAAATGTTGCTTTGGTTGAACAAGAATCTACAAGAGATATTAATCAAAGCAGCGAAAAAGTAACGTTGATGACGTTGCATGCTGCAAAGGGATTGGAGTTCCCGATAGTTTTTATGGTAGGAATGGAAGAAGGTTTGTTCCCTCACAGTAGAAGTTTGAGCGATCCTGATCAGATGGAAGAAGAACGTAGGTTATGTTATGTGGGAATTACTCGGGCTCGAGAAGAGTTGTATTTAACCTATGCTAATCAACGATATTTTTTTGGGAGGAGAGAAAATTTTATTCCAAGTAGATTTTTGGGGGAAATTCCTAGTGAGCTAATATCTAAGGTGAAAGATACCCTGTTAGGTGAAAGTGATAATAACAGTTGGGGATACAAACTGGCAGAATTAGACGATTTGCCATTTGCTGGTGTAAAATCTTTGGATGACTGGTTCTGATGCACAGGACCTCCTGCGAGTAAGTTTGGTATATTTTGTTTGTCTAAGTTTGGTTATTAGTGGTTTGTTGATTAGCAAAATGGAAAATGAGAAATTTAATGAAGTTGAGGCTTTGGAAATTAAAAATGATTCTAATATCAGTGTAAAAACTATAAGTAGCTTTACTTCTAAAATTATCGAAGAAAAAGAGACTATTCCTTATGAGACAGAGTATATATTAGATAATGATAAAGACAAATGCAGCGATGACGTGGAGATTGGAAAAGGAATTAATGGGACGTTAAATAAAATTATAGAAATAACTTATTACCAAGGGAAAGAATTTGACAGGCGTCAGATTGACAAAAAAATTATTCCACCCGTCTCACGTAAAATAGCTCAAGGAACTAAGACTGTATATAAAAATCTTGCAACTGGGAATGGAGATATAAGCTATAGTTGTAAGCTGGGGGTGTTTCGAGCATCTGCTTATGATAGTAATTGCAAAGGATGTAACGGCACGACTGCAATCGGATTGAAGGCAGGATTTGGGGTGGTGGCTGTTGACCCAAAAGTTATTCCACTAGGAACAAAATTGTATATAACTGGGTATGGCAATGCTATTGCGGGTGATACGGGAGGTGCAGTAAAAGGAAAGAAGATTGACTTGGGATTTGATAAGATAGATAGGAGCTGGGGAATTAGAAATGTAGAGGTTTATGTTTTGTAATTTAGAAATAATTATTAAAGTATGATAGTTAGAAATATTCTTCCAATTGAAAAAGAGCAATACAATCAATTAGTAACCCATCCAGTGCAGAGTTGGGAATGGGGAGAGTTCCGAATGTTATGTGGTGTTAGGGTTATAAGGTTAGGATTGTTCGAAGGAAATGAATTAAAGGAAGCAGTAAGTGCAACCTTTCATGATATTCCTTCGTATTTACCAATTTTAGGCGGTAATAAAGTGCTTTATATGCCTCGATGCACAAAGCCAAGTAAAGAAATGATCGAGGGAATAAGAAAAATGGCGATAGAAAATAAAGTAATTTTTGTAAAAATTGAACCTGATGTTTTTTTTGAAATGGAAAAGATTAATAAAAAGTCTAAAAATGAAATTGATAATTGGGAAAACGATAATAGCTTTGTTAATGGCAATCCTTCTTTTGCTCCCCATAGTGCAGTTGTCGACCTTAGCTTGGGTGATGAAATATTATTGGCAAAAATGAAACAGAAGACTAGATACAATATTAAGTTGGCAGAAAAAAAAGGTGTTGAGGTGGTAGAAGATAATTCGAGTATTGCATTGGAAAAATATATTGAATTAACAAAAAAAACCACCCAAAGACAACAATTTTATGCACATAGCGAAGATTATCACAGACAAATGTGGCAAGTTCTTCACAATGCAGGTATAGCAAAAATGCTTACAGCAAGATATCAGAATGAGATTATTACAACTTGGGTGCTATTTATCTGGCACGACACACTTTATTATCCCTATGGGGCATCATCAAGAGAGTATCAGGATGTTATGGCAAATAACTTAATGATGTGGCAATCGATTCAACTAGGTAAGAAGTTAGGATTGAAAAAATTCGACCTATGGGGGACTCTAGGTCCAAATGCAAAAGAAAATGATAGTTGGTATGGTTTTCATAAATTCAAATTTGGATTTGGACCAAGTGCAATTGAATATCTTAAGAGTAAAGATTTTGTGATTGATCCAATAAGATATAAATTATTTAATGAAGTAAACCGAATTCGTAAGTATGCACTTAATACTAAATCAAAAATGAGATCTTTTTTTTAACTTAAATTTATTTAGATACGACTGTTAGAAGTAGGTTGATGTGCTTGTTAGTTGCAAGCTCAAGTTCTTGACGGACTGCTTGGCCAATTTTTTTTACCATTTGGCCTTTGTGACCGATCAACATAGGTTTATATCTTTCTTGGGATACGTGAATATGTGCTTTGATTGTCATTGAGTTTTCGCTTGTTTTTTCATTTACGCTGGTGACAATCACATGAGTTTGGTACGGAACTTCCTCATCTGTAAATAAATATATTTTTTCTTTGATGATTTCTGCTAAATACTCTTTACTATCGTGTGAGAGTATTGGCACTGGCATTGAGTCAACAGTTGTATTTCTTTGTCCATAGTTTAATAAATCAAATATGGTGTTTTTGAGGCTTTCTAAATGAGTTGTATTGAGAGCTGAAATCTCAATGCTTGTTTCAATATCACTTAGGGTTTTGTTTATATAATCCTCTAGGTGTTTGGATTTGCCTAAGTCGATTTTATTTATAACCATGATGATTGGGACTCTACTTGATTGCACTTGTTTCCAAATTAATTGTTCTTCGTTACCGTATTCTTTATGAGGATCAACGACATACAAAATTATGTCAGCGGTTTTTATTAATGACGAGAGATTCTCAGTATGTTTTTGAGTTTGACCTTGATATAGACCTGGAGTATCAAAAAAAAATATTTGGCCTCGATCATCTTCGTAATACGACTGGATCACTTGTTGAGTAGTCTGGGGCTTGGGAGAAACAGCGGCAATTTTTTGGCCGACGAGATTGTTAATTAAGGTTGATTTACCGACATTAGGTCGTCCGACCACTGCAACTGAACCTATTTTAATTTGCGACATGGCTGTAGTTTATCACGATTAAAGATCTAAATTGATGAACTATGAAACGAATTCGAGGACAGATTTTATGATTGATGATGAGTCAATTTGTGCCAGCTGAAGCAACTCTTGAGTGGTGCCACTATGTGGTCTGACATTAACACTAAGATGTCTGAATTGGGTGGATATTGAATTATTGGCTAATGTAATAGCAACCGCTTCGCCCACTCCTCCTTGAGGAAAATGATCTTCCACGACAATTACGTGTTGGGTTTGGGTGGCCGCCCATTTGATAACATCTATATCGAGAGGTTTGATGCTGTAGAGATCTACAATCCTTATATTAATTCCTTGGGTTTGCAAAAAATTATATGCGCTTATGGCCTCATGTAAAGTTATTCCCACAGCAAAAACCGTAACCTGATCGTTAGCGGATTGGCGTACGACTTTGGATTGACCTGGCAAAAATTCCTCGTTCGAATCATAGATTACTGGCAAATTATTTCGAGTCAAGCGTAAGTACGTAATGCCGGAAAGATTGTATGAATGATTAACCATCCAACGAGCCGATTGGGCGTCAGCAGGATAAAGTACGGTCGAGTTTTGTAAATTGCGAAACAGACTAATGTCTTCTAGTGCCATCTGAGATGACCCATCCGCACCAATAGAAATCCCAGCATGTGTTCCGACACAGACTAGAGGCAAATCTGTGTATTGGACCATTCGTAATTGATCTGCAGATCTTGAATAGAAGGCACCAAAAGTAGATATAAATGGTTTTTTGCCACGGCGAGCAAGTCCAAGCGCCGTTGACACCATATTTTGTTCAGCTATAAACATCTCAAAAAATCTATTTGGTACTTGAGATGCAAATGATTCTGAGTATGTTGAGTTACTAACTTCAGCATCAAGAACGACGATGTCGGGTTTAGAAGCTAAATCAATAAGTCCATCGCCATATGCTTGGCGCGGGGATATTAACTGCTCCACTTCATATTGATCACGCGGAATAATTGACTGAGGTTGATCGATACTCTCTGTCGTAAATATATCTAAGGGAAGCGCGGGTGTTTGGGTTATTTCTTTGTCGATTAAGCCAAGTAAGTTTATAGCGGTTTTGAGTTGTTCTTGGTTTAATACTTTGCCGTGCCACCCTGGCTGGTCTTGGAGGAAGTCTATCCCCGCACCTTTGTATGTGCGAGCTAAAATGACAGTTGGTTCATTATTTGAATTAGTAATATTACCTAAAGCTTGATTTAATTGATTAAAGTCATGCCCATTTCCTACAACTTGAGTGTTCCATCCGAATGATTGCCAACGTTCTTGATACTGGGTCATGTCATGACCTATCATCGTTTGCCCTCTTTGTCCTAGGCGATTAACATCTACTATAGCGATTAGATTATTTAGTTGATAGAAAGATGCCAACTGCATCGCCTCATAGTTAGAGCCTTCTGCAAGTTCGCTATCACCCAACAACACGTATGTTTTATAAGGAAGTTTATCAAGATATTTAGCGTTGATAGCCATTCCGACACCAACGGACAATCCTTGCCCCAGAGAACCAGTTGGCACCTCGGTGTAAGGAAAATTCATGGTGGGATGACCCTCTAAATTACTATTTAGTTGTCGGAGTTGGTAGAAATCTTCTTGAGTAATTTTGCCGGCAATTAAATATAGTGCATAAAGCAATGGTGCGGCGTGACCTTTGGAAAAGATTAATCTATCATTATTGGGGAAATTAGGTTCATCAAGATTGGCTCTAAATGTGCCATTGAAAAACAGAGCTGTCATCAATTCAACCGAGGACAAACATGATGTGGGATGACCGGATCCTGCCTTGGTGGTTGCGACTAGGATTTCATATCTTAAACGCTTGGCAATTTGAGTTAATCTATCATTATTCATATTTTTACTGTATCAAACCTCGATTCCTAAAGCTATGGATTTTTATGTGAGGAAATTGTTGATGATTTGGCTAGGGCAAAGCCTACAAGCGCCCAAAATATAGCTTGCTCACTAATTGAAATTACATTTGTTTGGGAATGAATAATATATGTAGTTAATGATATGAGTGTAGCTTGAAATAAATTATCAGAACGTGACGCAAATATATTCTTAATAGCTAAAATTTGAAGAAATAGAAATGAAATTAATCCAAGAATTCCAGTGGCAACAGCTAGTTCTAACCATTCACTATGAGCTTTGTCTAGATATACATCGTCATTTCTAACTACTGGCCAATCTTTATATTCAAAAGCATGATCTATATTTGCCCATCCCCATCCCTGTGGCCGAGTATAAATACTTAACCCTAAAGTAGTAAAAATTCGAGCTCGACTTTCGGCTTGGTACTGAGTTGCGGGATTAAAATATATTTTGGAGATAAAGAAAATCAAACCTAATGTCATTATCAAAGAAATAAAAATGATAGATTTAGTAGATTTATTGAGAATAATATAACTGATTGCAAGAACTATAAGTCCAAGTAAACCACCTCGCGATTGTGTAAATATTATGGCAAGTACAGGTAATAATGTAATCAATGGCTTAATACGATTAGATATATGGAAATATCTAAGTGCGTAAATAAGAAATGGCAAAGATATAATTAGATATCCTGCTGTAAAGTTGGGTTGACCGTGAGTTGAAGAAAAACTTAAAGTTGATAATTTGTGAATATTGAAATTATTAATAAGGAAATGAATCACTTGATTGATTGATATAAGAGAAACTAGTAAACAACCTATTCCAATTAAGATTGTGGTAACTTGGATAAGTTTGGGTTTATTGAATATGAAAAAAAATGGAATTATAAGCAGATGCACTAATGTCATGATTCCATCATAACGATAGTAATTGCCTATCCAGCTGCGAGCGGGATCTACACCGTATAACCAGCTAATGATTACAAATATTAGCCAAATAATTAAAGCAATAATGATTGTGAAATTGACTGAAATTTTGAATTTTGAGGTAAACAAATATATAAGTAAAAGAAATAATAAAATTCTAGTTTGATAAATTACCCAGCTAGCTTTGATCAATTCAGTTGGATAATTAAAACCAAAATTATTATTAATTATTGGTGTGCCAATCCAAAGTAAAGTCCAGCAAAAAATAAAACCATAATGCAAGATATTAGGAAGAAATGATTTAATAAAATTAAACTCAATGTAATATTTGTAACGAGGATTGTGAAGCATTTATTTACTAAATTGATAATCTTGGTATTGATATCATGCGTGTGCATGATATGATACTTGAAAACGTCGAATCTGACTGACATCAGATGATTCTAAGTTTAACTTATAAACGTTTGAGAGAAGAAATCTTTAATTAGAAACTAGACCTCTCCGGGACGCCCGACAAAGCGAAAAGAGTTGAGAATACTCAAAAAGTAAAAAAGTAAGGTGGTACCGCGACGACCTCGCCCTTACAAATTAAATTTGATAAAGTTTAATCTGTAAGAGTGAGGTTTTTTTAGATTAAATGTCATACAAATATATGAGAACACTGGCAATCAAAACAATTGAAAAGGAGAATGAGACCGTTACTCTTAAGGGCTGGGTAAATAGTAAGCGGGATCATGGAAAATTAACATTTATTGACTTGCGTGACCGATCCGGAATTATACAGTTGGTTGGTTATCAAAAGATGTCAGAGCTAGGACTCGAAGACGCCATTGAAGTTGAAGGAGTGGTAAAAAAAAGAAATTCTAAATCTATTAATCCTAACTTGGATACTGGTGAATTTGAAGTAGATGTTGAGAAATATAACGTCATTGGAAAATCAAATCCCTTGCCGTTTGATATGGGAAGTGCTGAATTAAATTTGGAATTACCGACACTGTTAGACCATCGAGCCCTCACCTTGAGGCATCCTAAAATTCAGGCAATTTTTAAGGTGCAAGAAGTAATTATCGATTCTTTCCGAGAATTTATGAAGAAGAATGAATTCTTTGAATTCCAAGCTCCCGCAATTGTACCTGCTTTTGCAGAAGGTGGAGCTGAAGTTTTTGAGGTTAAGTATTTCGAACATACGGCATATTTGACACAAAGTCCTCAACTTTATAAGCAGATTGTTATGAGTGCTTTTGAGCGAGTTTTTTCGGTTAACAAAGTTTTTAGAGCAGAACCGAGTGTTACTACACGACATTTAACTGAAATTGTTTCACTGGATGCTGAGATGGGATTCATTGAATCTTGGACCGATGTGCGTGATATGGCCGATGCTTGTGTAAAGTATATTTTTGAACAACTTAATCTAAAATGTGAGAAGGAATTGGCAATGTATGATGCCAAAACTCCTCAAACAATAGACCAAACCCCGACTATGAGTTTGCGTGAAGCACAAAAAAGAATATTTGAAAAAACTGGACGTGATGTACGAGAAGAAAAAGATCTTAATCCTGAAGATGAACGTGATATATGTGAAATTGTATTTGCGGAGACAGGATCTGAACTGGTATTTATATATGGATATCCGACAAGGAAGAAACCATTTTATGTTTATCCTAATCCAAATGATCCTGAATTTAATGAAGGAATGGATTTACTCTGCCGGGGTGTCGAGTGGTTATCAGGGGGGCGTAGAATCAATGAATATGAACAACTGATGAAACATGTAAAAGAATGGAAAATGGATCCAGATAAAATCACTATGTTTTTGGAAGCATTTTCGTATGGAGTTCCGCCTGAGGGTGGATTTGCCTTTGGAGCTGAGAGAATTACTAAACAAGTATTGGGTTTGGCTAATATCCGTGAGGCAACTATGTTTCCTCGAGATATGGAGAGAATAGATTTGAAATTGAGTGACAAAATTAAAGAGTAAAGTCGCTAATCAAAGCTTGGTGGTCGGAGAAATCTACTTGGTGAGTGTTGGTTTTAATATGACTTAATCCACGAGAAAAAACATGGTCAACCGCTAGTCCCTCGGGGAAATCATTCGACCTGACTGGATGAGAGATTGAAAGAGTATCGGTAATATCTTGAGTGTGACAATCCATGACTCGACTCAAGAGCTGAACAGAATAAGAACTGGATCTAATGTTAAGATCTCCTGCAAAGATGATTGGTAAATTACTGGAATGAGTAATTTGAGAATGGATTAATTGAGACATTTCATACATGGGAATAATTTCGGTGCAGTTGTCTGAAACCGGAAAATGTGTATTGATAACTCTAATTAATTTGTGATTAATTTGGACAAGGGCGTGAAGAATTGTGCTTGAAATGATGGCATACTTTATGCCTCGAGAACCTGGAATTTTGATTTCTTGACCTTCAGAATCATGCATAGGGCCAATTAGTTGATTTGTAGTGATGTGTTTAGGACCGAAATTTGTGCCATTGTAATATGTACATTGATAATCAACGATGGGGTGTCGTGACAAAATCCCATTACCTAAGGCTTGGTTATGATCAACGTCAAACCAGCTTAGTTCTTGGATATAATGCAAACCTGCTTTATGGCATATATTTGAAAAAAGATCTTGGTTGTCGATAGGAACATTTATTTCTTGAAGATTGGCTATGTCTATTTTTTGATCAAGGAAAAAATCAATTACTTCATGTGGTTGATTAAGCCGAAAAGTATTTTGCTGGAGATGACGTAATGGCCGTGACATACAAAAGTCATGCTAACAAGTTGATTTGAGCTTTGCAATAGAATAAGATGAGTCGCAATGAATTTAACCCAAAAAATAAAAAATAAATTAAATAAATCTGGTTGTAAGTACAAGATAATCAAACACGAAGCTGTACTCACCTGTCGAGATGCAGCCAACGTGCGAGGTACTAAAGTTGAGCAAGGAGCTAAAGCTTTGATCTTAGTTGGAGATAAAAACCCGTTGATGGCTGTTTTGTCTTGTGCTAATAAATTAAGTTTTCGTAAAGTAAAATATTATATGAACGTGAAGGATTTGCGCATGGCAACCAAAGATGAGGTAAAAGAAATTTCTAGTGTTGAGATAGGCGCTGTCCCACCATGGGGAAGTCTGGTTAATCTCAAGACTTATGTTGATAAACAATTAATTGTAAATGAAGAAATTGTCTATAATGCGGGCGACCATTGTATTTCGATTGTGATGAACACAAGTGATTATTTAGATTTAGAAAAACCTATTGTTGGTGATTTCTGTGAGGAGATGGAATCTTAAGAAATCTTGTACGTTCCCAAATAATCATCAAGCCAATTAATTAATACTCTAGTGTCTGCAAATCTATCTGTGCTACCCATGACGACTACATAGTAACTGCCTGACTTGCGCACAAGATTAGTTACAAGAACTTCTCCTGCGGTTAATGTATATCCTGTTTTAACACCAGTTACACCCATTTCTCCAAGTAATTCATTGCGGTTGACAAGAACATGAGTGACTGACTCATCCTGACTTTTGACAATGGCTTTTTTGGTGGCAACTATTTGTTGAAAAAGTTCATGAGTCATGGCAATTTTGCTCAGACTTACGAGATCTTGAGCTGTTGAGTAATGATCAGGATGATCCAACCCTGAAGGATTAGCAAATTGAGTATCATTAAGATTGAGTTGTTGAGCTAGTAAATTCATTTGTTTAATAAACTGATCTTGACCTTGAGGGTAGGCATCGGCCAAAGCCATAGCCGCATCATTGCCTGAAGGAAGCAATAATCCATAGAGGAGTTTTTCGATAGAAATTTGTTCACCTTCTACTAAGCCAATTGTAGCCCCGACTGTGTAGGGATTATTTATAGTCACGATCTTACTGGGATCGTATGACTTAAGGGCAACCATTGCGGTCATGATTTTGGTAGTTGAGGCAGGGGGAAAACGCTGATGACTATTTAGCTCAATTATTGGAGTATCACTATCTTGAGACTCAATAATGTATGATTGAGCACTGATGAGTGGCAATGGAGGCAACGGGATAGGAGTAGGAATAGCTGTGGGGGCAGGAGAAGGAGTTATCTGATCAGCTAGAACCGTAGCAACTGCTTGGGGATTGGAGGATGAAAAAATTGAGATATTTCGTTGGACAAGTAATCCGCCGATGATCCCGATTGCGAGTAATAAAAGAGGAAAAAGAATCGTGATTCTACGCATATTTAGTTAGATAGTGACATACTACAAAGATATCGTCATTGAAGCAAATTTCATTGGTTTGATTGAATTAATTGACGATCAATGGCGGGAACATAAGCAGTAAAACCTCCATCACCTTTGATTATGTAGACAGGTTGGGTAAATTTTTGAAATTTATTAGAAAGGTAATATGCTAATTGAAAATGACGGATTATAACTTCATTGCCTGGTAGATTATCTCCCATGGTAGCAATATAAGCTTTGTTATCACGAACTTCCTGCCATGCAGTTTCAATTGGCGCAAGAGGATAATCTGTATGACTCGCTTCATCGATTGGGTAGTAATTGTAATGGAACTCAGCCACTCTTAGCCCGTTTCTACTAACAAGTGCCCAGACGACAGGTCTGTATGGATCAGCCGATACAAATTCAAGTCCATTTAACGGGGAGCGTTGAAAATTTACTTGGAAGAAATCTGCTTTGGATTCATGATCAACTTTGACAATCTGTCCATTTACATAACGATAATAAAGAACAGCAAAACGGGATTCCTTAGACAGCCATGGGCCTTGCCCAATGCCCGATCTCGTAAGTACCCCTTGAGCCGACCTAAAAACATTATTATCCGTTACGGTTGACTTGTTTGAACTAACATAAACTCTCTCATTACGTTCCCAGTCATAAACCATATCAAAAGTATTTTTGAGGGTATCATATTCTAATATTCCAGCAACTGGTTCCTGACTTAGCCATCTATACATGGGCGGATCGAAAGGAATACCACTGTCAGGGAATCCAAGTCTTTGAGCATTTTTTTGAGCCCGACTATAGTCAAGTAAATTGGGTTTGGTAACGACATTTATATAAACTTCTGCCCGATCTGGAAATTCTGTGGGTAATCTACCAGAAATTGTTTCGAGCCGGAATTGAAAATTAATATTAGGATCAGAAGGTGGAAAATCTAAAGGAGGAAGTTGGCCGTAAGCGACTTGGGGTGGTGGTGGTTTTTGGCTACGGTTTTTAATAAAAGTGTTGTAGAGATACATAACCGTTATCTGAACGAATATCAGAACGACCAGTACGATTGATCCAATTTTAATAATTTGGCGTGTGTAGTAGGCTGTAGAACTTAATTGACCCATATTTTGGTTTATCTCTTAAGTATACAAGCCAAGGCATGATTAGAACAATCAAAAAAGGTATAATAGTGAGATTATGGCGCAGGTAATAACGAGATTCGCCCCGTCCCCAACAGGTTTCTTGCATATCGGCGGGTTGCGAACTGCGGCATATGCTTATGCTTTGGCTAAACATAATGGGGGTAAGTTTATCCTGCGAATTGAAGATACAGATCAAAAACGAGAAGTTGCTGATGCAAGATCAAAATTAGAAGAAATACTAAAAAGATTTGGATTGATTTGGGATGAATATTACGTGCAATCTGAAAGGGTTGCAAAAGAAATTTATCTACCTGTAGCGAAACGCTTAATTGAAGAAGGTAAAGCTTATTATTGTCAGTGTGAAGCTAAAAATGCAAAAGTTTTAGGTTATACAAAAGAATTAAGAGATCCTTGTCGGGATAAGCAACATAAAAGCGGAGCTATTAAACTGAAAATTCCAGATAATGAAATTGTTAAGTATCGTGATTTTGTTGGCAGAAAAGAAATATCTTGGAGTACTTCAACAGTTTCTGACCCAACCCTTTTGAAAACTGATGGTTTTCCAACTTATCATTTGGCGGTAGTGGTCGATGATCATGAAATGGGAGTTACACATGTGTTACGAGGTCATGACTGGATGCCGAGTACCCCGATACACTTACTTATTTATAAATATTTGGGTTATGACATTCCAGAAATCGGACATCTGACTGATATCTTGGATCCTGAGGGGGGGAAGTTATCCAAGAGGAAAGGGACCGTGTCTGTAGAAAATTTCATCGCACGGGGTTATTTACCCCAAGCCTTGTTTAACTTTGTAATCCTATTGGGTTGGGCTCCAAAAGATAATCAAGAATTGTTTAGTTTGGAAGAATTTGTAACAGCGTTTGATCCAGCAGGATTGCAGATCTCTAATCCAGTATTGAATGTTAAAAAACTCAATTGGTTCAATGGTCATTATATTCGAGGATTGAGTAATGAGCAGATGATGAAGTTAATCAAACCTTTTGTAAACGATAAAGCAAGCGATGCCCAAATTGAGTTATTGGTTCCGTTAATACGTGAACGCATTGAAGTATTGGAAGAGATTGGAAATTTAACTGATTTTATCTGGGAAGATGTGAATGAGTGGCCAAGGTCAGGTTGGAAATCATTGGCCTTTGAACACATTAGCCAAGCAAAAGAAGTTATTGGGAAAATTACAGATTGGAATGTTGAGACTTTGAATACAGAATTCATGGCGTTGATAGAGAGAAACAACTGGAAAACCGGTCATTTTTTTATGAATCTGAGGATTGCAATTTCAGGTCAAGGGATAACTCCTCCGATTACAGAATGTATTGTGATTATGGGGAAAGATGAAGTTATTACTAGATTGGGTAATTTGTTGGAGAATAATTGGCTAAAAGATTTTTAGGATTGAAAGTGAAAAACATTGAGAAATTGGAGATAAGTTTTGGGTGTAGATGAAATGAAAAAAGTGAAATTGATTTAAATGTCACAGAGCAAAAAAATGGGCAGATAGTCTTAAACACCAAACTAAGGACAAGATATATGTCCTTAGTTGGAAATTCGCTTCAAGTTGAAATTAAATTATTCGATTGAAGGAACTGCAGCTGCAGCTTCGTAATCTGCTTTACTGACGAATTTGGTTAAATTACGACCGTCTGTGGTTTTGCCCTTGAGGGCATAACGCTTTTGACCACGGACTTGGTATTCTTTTTTGCCGACGACTTCAACATCGACTTTTTGTCTGGCTTTTACATCGTAGAATGTGGCTTTCATGAACTGTCACCCCCTTTCCGGGTAGATAATCAAGTTCATACTAGGTAAGTCCAAAGATTTTGTCAAGTTCAAATAGCCTAAGAT
>CAZLQM010000010.1:0-31130 GCA_964561945.1 uncultured Gammaproteobacteria bacterium
AAAACTTCTCAACTAAACAATTCATACCTCAAAATAATCAACCACCTTCCCCAAGGGATTATGATAACCAATAGCCAAGGAGACATCAAATTCACCAATCTTTCAGCAAAAAAAATACTAGGGAACACCCAAAAATCTTTTAATAAAAACTTTCACTATTTAGTTCACCCAAAAAAATTCTGCAAATTAGAAAAATGTTTAATTTATCAAACTATCCAAAAACACAAATCCATCAATCATAAAGAAACCTTATTCTCACTCCAAGACACCACCCTCCCCATCGATATTACAATATTCCCTCTTAATCATAAATCAAACGACACTGACTTTGTCATCGAATTTCAAGACATCACCACCAAAAAAAAACAACTTCAATCACTCAACAATCGAGTCAACCAACAACGAATCATAACCAAACTTGGAGTCAAAGCCCTCAGCACTTCAAACTTCGACAAACTACTTAATCATACTGTCTCGCAAATATCTCAAGGCATGAAAGTAGATTACATCAAAATACTTGAAATAATTCCTGACAAAGACAAACTATTATATAAAGCAGGCACAGGCTGGCACCCCGATGTTATTGCCAATCAAACCCTCATTGATACCGGTAACAACTCCCAAGCTGGCTACACCCTCCAAGTTAACAAACCTGTAATCGTCACAGATCTTCCCCACGACGCTAGGTTCAATGGACCTAAATTACTTAGCGATCATCACGTCACATCGGGAATTAGCGTTATTATCCACGGAATTGATAATCAACCTTATGGGATTATTGGAGTTCATAACACTTCTCAAATTTTATATACCAAAGATGACATAAATTTCCTCCAATCTATTGCCAACATCTTAACCATCTCTCTTCAACGCAACAATATTGAAACCCAACTTCACCAAAACCAAAACCGACTCACTCTCGCGCTCCAAGCAGGACAACTCTCAGCTTGGCACTGGGATCTTGCTACTGACTCAATCATCTGGTCAGATAAATCATCCAACATATTAGGTTTTTCCAAATTCCAAAAACTACCCCAAAACATCAAAGAACTATATGCGATTATAGACCCCAAAGATATTGACTCTTTTCAAAAAAAACTTAACATCTCTCTTTCTTCACATAAAAAATTTAAAACAAATTTTCGCATCACCCCGCCACATCTAGATAAGAAATGGTTAACCGCTGAAGGCATAACCACCCAAAACAATGGTCAAGTCACCAGCGTTTCAGGCGTATTATTTGATATCACCGAAACTCAAAAAGAATTAAGATTAACCAAATTTATAACCCAAGCTTCCAAAATACTATCTTCTTCCCTTGATTATAAATCAACAATCCGATCTATCGCCAAACTTTCAACTAGACATTTCACCGATTGGTGCAGTATCGAAATGGTTAACGAAAATCAAATTGATCTATTTGCCCTCTCTCACAAAGACCCCCACCAAGTAAAATGGGCCAAGCTCCTCCGCAAAAACAATCCTCCTTCTCTCCAAACTTCCAAAGTTCTCTATCAAACAATTATAACGGGCAAATCCCAATTAATTCCCTATATAGACGATGAAACATATAAGTCCTACGCCAAAACACCTGAAGAACTAAAATTACTCCACAGGCTTAACATCCGATCGGTCATAATTGTACCACTTAAAATTAATAACCAAACAGTAGGTGCCATAGAATTTTTTTCCACCAAAAACAACAAAACATATACCGCCAAAGACCTCAAAATTGCAGAAGACCTTGCCTCGCGAGCCTCTTTGGCGATAGAGAACTCTCTACTCTATTCAGACGCTCAAAAAGCCATCCAGACCCGAGACGACTTCATATCAATTGCCTCTCATGAACTTCGTACTCCTTTAGCCAGCATGCAACTCTACATTGAACTTCTCACCAAGAGATTAGCTCCGATATCTCTCCAAAACAACAAAATCGTCCATCCACTAACCAAAATTAGCGCCCAAGTTACCAAACTCACCAATCTTATCAATGACCTACTCAACGTCTCCCGAATTCAATTAGGCAAACTTGAATTCAATATGCAAGATATTGACCTTCAAAAAATAATATATGAAGTTACCGAAAACATGCAAATAACTACACAACAAAAAATAAACATATATGGTGAAGTCGCAACTCCCGTATATGCTGACCCTGATCGAATCGGGCAAGTATACACAAACTTACTATCAAATGCTATCAAATATTCACCATCTTCCAAACCCATCAATGTCTTCATCACTCCTCTAACCAAAACAGTCAAAGTCACCGTCCAAGACTTCGGTATTGGTATTAGCCCCTCGAATTTATCCAAGATTTTTGACCGATTTTATCGTGGCGAAATCACTGATGAAAACACTTATCCAGGTCTTGGTGTAGGCTTGTACATCTCCCACCAAATCATTAACCGTCACAATGGCAAACTAACCGTTAAAAGCAAATTGAATCACGGCTCTTCCTTCACCTTCTCTCTCCCTTACCGCTAACATCCAGAAATTACCTAATTCATACAAACTTCTTTCGTACAATTTAATTAATCGCTTCATGATAACAATCATGCCATACAATAACACTCAACAACTACCAACCCAAATCAAAATCCACCTGCCTCACCATGCACAACACATTTACAAAGCTGCCTTTAATCAGGCATACTCATCACAGCTAAAAAAAACCAACCCACACCAAGCGGAGGTAATATCCCACAAAATTGCTTGGTCCGCAGTTAAGAAAAACTATGTCAAACAAAAAACAGGTCAGTGGCGACACAAAGATTCCCAGTCAAACTCTAGATCAAATTAACTCCGATATTCTAAATTGCCAATTCTGCAACCACACTCCACACATTGGACAACTCGTAGTTGGCGAGGGACCCGCAAATGCAAAAATTGCCATAGTAGGCGAAGCTCCAGGCAAACAAGAAGCCCAAACAGGTCTTCCTTTTATCGGCAGATCTGGCAAACTTTTAGACCATTTAATTAATCAAAATCTTACCCTTCTCCGAAGCCAAATCTTTATTACTTCCGTTGTCAAATATCTTCCACCATACATTACACCCAAAACCCCAGACATCATCCACGGCAGGACCCATTTGTTTGATCAATTAAACTGTATTCAACCTAATCTTATAATACTCTTGGGTACTACCGCAGTCCGCGCTGCTCTAGAAATTAACGATCCCATTACCACCCTCAGAGGTCAGACCATTTCCCACAACAACCATAATTTTTATATTACACTTCATCCATCTGCAGGTTTACGCTCTACCAAGTATCTACAATTGCTCCAACGAGATTTTGAGTCACTTAAAAACATTTCTAATTTGTAATTTCTTACATATTTTTTACATATTAAAGGTATAAATAAACCATGAACAAAAAAATATGTATAGTTGAAGATGATCAAGATTTACTAGAAGCTATCAGCATGTCACTAGAAGATCAAGGATTTGACGTACTTCCCGCCACTAAGTCATCCCAAATATCCAACGCTCTTGAGGGTCAAGATATTCCTGACCTATTTATCTTTGATTTATTTCTATCTGGCGAAAATGGCAAAGATCTTTCTCTTCAAGTAAAATCAAATTACAAAACCAAAAACACGCCTGTTATTCTTATTTCTGCTATTCCCAATCTGGATCAGCAAGCCCAACAAGCCAAAGCTGACGACTACCTTTCCAAACCATTTGAAATAAACCAACTTATCACCAAAATTTCCCATATTCTAGATTCGTCTCAGACTATCAACTAATTTACAAAATATAGCTATAATACATCTCATCTATGAAACCATATATTCTAATTGTAGAAGACGATCTCGATTTCCAATCCTACCTTTCTCAGATACTCAAAAGCAACGGATATACCACCAAAGCCACCGCCAAAGGCATCCAAGCTCTCGAAATGATAACTGACCATCAACCTGATCTTATAATCCTAGATTTAGAACTCCCAGACATGCAAGGTGAAGGGGTCTGCCAAGAAATCACCAAGGACTACCCCGAAATTCCTATCATCATGCTTACCGCCAAAAGTTCCATCTCCGAAAAAGTCAATGGCCTCAACCTCGGAGCAGATGACTACATTACCAAACCATTCATTCCCGAAGAATTCCTCGCCCGCATCAAAGCCAGACTCCGCCACAAAACCAGCTCCGATACTATTCTAAAAATTGCAGACCTAACTCTAGACACTCAAAAGATTGAAGTTAAAAGGAACAATCAAAAAATAACTCTCTCTCCTCAAGAATTTAAACTCCTTGAATATCTCATGCAAAACCAAGGCATTGTCCTTACTCGAGAGATGATCTTAAGCAGAATTTGGGACAACCCCATGGAAGTCGAGACTAGAGTCGTTGATGTATACATCGGATATTTAAGGAAAAAAATTGATGCTAACCACCAAAAACCTCTCATTCACTCAACCCGAGGTTTCGGATACTCACTCCATGAATAGAATGTTTCTCTAGCCAATTGACCTAACAGCTTCATTAACTTGAGTTTCCAACTCTCTTTGATACCTGGCTATAATCTCATCCCTTTGTTGCTGATACTTTTCATTTACTTGCTCGATTTTCATTGACACATCACTTCTAAGCTTCAAAATCGAATCCTCCATTTCCAATTGTAACCTTTCCACTTCATCAGTAAGCTGCTTATCAACAGCTTGCAAATCTCTCTGCATCTGATCACTTGAAATATTCATCGCCATAATTATCAATATACCAATTTAATTTAATAAATTGCCCATAATCAAGCAAGAAACACGTAAGACGTTTACTTTATTTCAACCAAGATTCTTCCCCGAGAATCAATTCTTCCCCCCATTTTACCCAAAACTAACATCAAATACTTCATTTCAATATGACTTTGATCCAATCCTTTTAATAATCCATCTCCAAAACTTATCTCCAAATTCAAGTCTTTCCTTTCAAGACTTATCCATACGTCTTCAAGCTCATGTGACCTAACTATTTGTCTTAATACACAGTTAATTGCTCGATCCATTCTTTGTGTATCCATTCTAATCCAACCATCATAGCTACCTCGACATTTAACTTTAATCAAATTATTCTTATTCCATTTATCAATTATTTGATTAATCAAATCAGAAACCAAAAACTTATCAAGTTTCCATTTACCACCATTAGTTAGTAATAAATAATCCTCAAATAATTCAATTCTATATACCAACTCACTAATTTTACTATTTACCAAATTCAAATCTTTCTCAGATAACTTGTTACGTAACAAATAAATTCTTGCCTGCAAACTGACTAACGGGCTCTTAAGATAATGACTAATATCTGGCAATTCGTCCATAAAAACGGGTGTGGTGATAAGAGTTTACCACCACACCCATATTATTTCCTGTCCGTTACTTTATAAACAACATTCTTCCAATTCCTATCAATGCAACAGATCCAATCACACCAACAATGATGCTATAAAGATTAAAACCAGTTACACCGGACTGACCAAATACGTTCATGATCAAGCCACCGACCACAGCTCCAACAACACCTAACAAGATGTCTCCTAACATACCTTGAGAAGCATTAGTTTTCATGATCATGGACGCGATCCATCCTACTACTCCTCCAAATACTATTAGTAATAATATATTCATAAATTACACCTCCTTTCAAATAAAGTTATATTTGATAACTAGCTTAATAATAGGATTTACAAATCAACATATAGCTAGAACTAAGTAAGAATTAAGCAAGATTCCCTCCAACCTAACAAAACACTTCCACGAAGAAAAGGGTCGGGATGTTAATCCCAACCCCTTTCTTAACTCTGCCGTAAACTATTTTTCAACAGTTTTCAAATTATCCGCACCTTGGCTCTCAAACAAATGCCTCACTTCATCCGCTTGAGTATCATTATCTACATCCACCGCAACCACAACTCCTCCCTGTCGCAATTGCTCTTCATAAACCTTGACACTCTCTTCAGGCAGACCAATGGCTCCCAATGCGCCTACAATTCCCCCCGCAAACGCACCAGTAGCAGCTGCTGACACGGTTGTTGCCGCAGCACCTCCAAGACCCAAAGCCGCAGCTATCGGACCACCGATAAGCACAGCTCCAAATCCAGGGACAGCTAAGGCACCCAAACCGACCAACAATCCTGCCAATCCACCTACGACGCCACCTGTAGCGACACCGCCGACGGTTTTCTCAGCAACATTCTCAACCATTGAGGGACCCAAATCTTTAACCACACCTTCTTTAACCATGACAGAAACATGCTCCGAAGTATAGTTATGATTATACAAATCCCTAACCAAAGCATCAGCTTTTGGATGTGTATCAAAAACACCTAATATTGTTTTCATATTTATTTTTCCTCCTTTCTTATTCATATTTATAGAAGATCTAAGTTAACACAAATACAACACAACGTAAGAAAACTGCAAGAATTTCCTCCAGCACAAAGTCTTTACATTAACAATAGAATTTGATAAGAATTCTGTATGAAAAAAGTAAGAACTAATTCAACCAAGCCATTCATCATTATAGATAACCACTTACTCCAGCTTAGTGCTTATTTCCAAGACCAAACAAATCTTTACCTCAAACTTAATACCAAAGACAATCCTCTATCTACAATAGACATTCCCTCTACTTCACAATTTCTTCTACAAAATTACCCAACTGTGCTTCAAACTCAATGTTTCAATCCCCAAAACTTACCATTCAGCCAAGAAATCCACAACACAGAAATCGGCCATCTTTTCGAACACATACTCATTCAACTTCTAATTGATATCCATGTCCAAAAATCACCTAATATTTCTCTCGACATCAATGGAGTCACATCTTGGAACTGGACCCAAGAACCACGAGGTATCTTCCACATCAACATCTCCAATCTCTCAACTTTCAATCAAACCGATGTCGCTTACGCTATATCCAACGCTTACAAACTCACCAAAAAAATCCTATCTCTAGACAAAACTGTGGCGACTAATATAAACTAGTCGCCACAGTCCATTCATACCGACAGTTAAGTTTATTCGCTGTCATCATCATAAGAGTCGCTATTTCGAGTATCGCTATCACCTCTGTGCGAAGCTCGACCGCCCTTAGATGCTATGTCTCGTTGTTTATCAGGATCCATACTGGCAAAACCTCTTTTGTCACTACGGTTATCCTGATTATTATTTCTATTGTGATTCATATTTTTCTCACCTCCTTTCAGTAATTAATAAATAACTTTTATGGTTGGTTTTAATTAAAAAAGCCAACATTAAATAACATTAATCCCGTCATCATTCCAGCAATTAATGATAAAAAAAAGCTATTTGTAAACATTTGGTTTGTCATATATTTACCTCCCTTCAATAATTAATAATTAACTAAAAACCAGTATCTAACTCCTGCGTTAATTCGCTATATGAAAAATGCAATAAATCTGTAAACACACTTCAACCATCAAACCCAAAAGAGGAAAGATCATAAATCTTTCCTCTTCCTTAATCACCATATATGTTTTACTTCTATAACTTCTTCCGAGTTTCCCCGATTTTTTCTTGAGTTTGAGCAAGCTTACTATCAACCTTATCCTCTACTTTCTTTTCCACTCGCTTAGACTCATCACGAGCCTCCTCCAAAGTAGAATCAATTTTGCCCTTAACATTTTCCTTCAAATTACTTGCTTTCTTCTTAAGTTTCCTACCAACTTTTTCAGAATAATCACTCATGCTTTTAAAAGCACTCTTTGCTTCCTCTCTCTTCTTCTTATCAGCCACTAACACAGCTCCAGCACCTATCGCTGCCCCAACTGCCATGGCCTTTAATACTGAAGATGATTTTGACTCAGATTTATTATCATTTTTCATTCAAACCTCACCTCCTTCCGTTTATGTACTTAATAACTGACTTTAATAAACCAAAGACCCCCAATGCAGGCACCCCCAATCGGCACATACTTAGTCACCAAACCCGTAGCATTCTCAATCAAGTAATTAATTCTTTTGATTAATTTCCAAATAATATAAATTAATACACTCCAAAAAACTGCCAACCCAATAATCAGCATCGTGCCTAAGGCATAAAACAATTCTTGCCAATTGATTTCCATATGAACTCATCATAACTTCTATATTTATCAACACAAACAAATAAATGTAAGAAACAAGCAAGAACTACTATTTAATCACCACGCTTTTACTGTAAACTATTCAATAACAAAATCTCATGGTTAATTTACTTAACAAATTAATTCACCAACTCCCTCCCTACCTATTTGAAAAATTCCTCAAAGGCATCAGCCTCTTCGGAACATCTTTCTTCTATTTAGTAATTCTATCAATTCTAATCCGCATTGCTCCCCAATTATCAATCAGAGCATTTATTTCATTTTTCTTTATCGAATTTTTTTCTGGCTTAATCAAAATTTCCTATCTCAAACACCGACCTATTCAATCCAAGCGCGAAACTCTCCTCGATAAATACGAAGCCGGTTCTTTTCCCAGTATCCATGCTGCTCGTATAACCGCTATGTCAATCTTTATCTGGCAATTAATTCCTCAAGATTTATTTTCAATTTTAATTCTTTCCACTATTATTTTCTCTGTCTCCTACTCACGTGTACACCATAAACGCCATTACTGGACAGATGTTATCGGCGGAATTATCCTCGGAGCTATCGTCATGACTATTGGGCTAACCATTTGATTGTTGCCCCCAACTTAGCCTAACATTAGATTAATGTCCCAACCCCGTCACGTCGGCACACTCCTGCCTTTATTTACATTTCAAGACCCCAACAACTTCCTTCCCCAAGTCAAACAATTCATTGATTGGCTAAGGGAAACCGATCAATCATACTGGCAAGTTCTCCCTATCAACACCCAACCCCAACACGAAGCCTCACCTTACTCCAGCTATGGCATTGGCCTTAATATCCAGCCACCCGCTTCTCCAATTGATCCCAATGTTCGCCATTCTTACACTTACCGATTCCCTTGGATTAATCAATTGGCATTATTCCAAACCCTCCAACAAAAATTCCAAACTGATGAATGGTGGCAATGGCCCGACAATTATCGCAACTATAACTTAACCACACTTACCGATTTCATCACCCAAAACTCTCAATCAATAACGAAACATCTTGATAATCAAATATCAGCCCATCTCCTCTGGTCAGAAATCAAGAAATACGCTAATGCTAATTCAATCCAAATCATCGGCGACCTCCCCTTTTATGTCGACCGCCGTAGTCCTTTAGTTTGGGCAAACCAAAACCTGTTTATCAAACCTTCCCATCCCAATTACCAATGGACCTCAGGAGTCCCCGCCGACTCAAGCTACCCTCGCCAAGTCTGGAACATGCCCCTCTATAACTGGTCCAATACTTCCAATCTTCAACTCCTATGGCAAACTCGCCTCCAACATACCAAATATCTTTTTGACATCGTCCGCATAGACCACTCCATCGGATTCTTCCACCACGGCCAAATAAACACCCAAGATCCTACCCAAGATCAAATAGTTACTAGCTCAGGCAAACCTTTCCTCCAAGCCCTGTACCAATACAGCCATGATATCGATCTCCAACTCATCGCTGAAGATATTACATATTTTCCCAGTCACGAACTCCACCAGTTTCTTTCTCAAAACCAAATACCCATTACCAAAGTCTTTACTCAAGGTCAAACTGAAAATTATCTTGACCACTACTTTATCGATCCCAATTCATATACCAACCAAATCATTATTTATACTTCTAACCACGACACGCCTCCACTGCTTCCTTGGCTCAAAGATCTCCACTCCGATTTATTCCTCCAACTGACCCAAATTTATAATACACCAACTAATGTTTCCGCCGAAAACTTAGCCATTCAAATTCGTAATAAAATCATTAATTCCAACGCGACAATCAAAATCATCCCCATCCAAGACTGGCTTTTATCCTCAGAGCGCATTAATATCCCAGGCCAAATCTGCAAATGGCAAATTCCTCCATGGTCCACATATCACACTGTTTTAAAAGCAAATAATTACAATCCCTTACTGGCTAAAATATTATAGGGTGGTAAAATACTAGTCTGTGTCAAAAGAACATAAAGTAAAATACATTCAAAATTTAATTGACTATCTAAAAAAAGAAAGTACGTATGGAAAAGGACACCCTGATCCATCAATTTCGAGGTTTAATAGTGCATTTTATAATTTACTAATAAATAACCCCAATACTGAATATTTTATTTCAGAAATTCTCAATTTACGCCCTTATCTTGAAATTGATGTTTTAGCTAGGTTACTCTCCAGAGGAGCGCAATACATATTAAGAAAAAAACGATACAAGAAATATATTTATTATTCCATTGAAGAATGGGAACTGATTATTCAAAAACTTATTCATGATCTAAATTACAAAGACACAATTATCCAAAAAAATTATTCTCACACATTACCCAGATTTAGATACCGAGCAATTGGAGCCTTACTTTCTATAATCAATGAACAAGTAATTATCATAGATTTAGGGTGCAGTCTTAATACTGGTATTAAATGTTTAATCACAGGAGAATTAGATTCTGCTTCGATTATTGACCAAACTCCGAAACAAATTATTAAAAAACATCTAAATTCTAAATATTCTTCACTCATAACCCAAGGAATTGGAGTTGATATGCTAAATTCAATCAGAGATTTAAATTGGGTGAAAGCATGTGAATATTTTAATAATTATGAACATGAATCAAAAATAATAGATCGTGATATTCAAGATTTACATGAACTTGAAAAACACAACAGAATTATTAGCTTGAATGGAAATATCACTAATAAAAATATATTTACAAAAATAAAAAAAACAATACCCACCCAAATCAGGAAAATAATCAATCTTTCACTAGTTCTTTATCAATTAAACCCATCTCAACAAAAAACATTAATAAATGACTGTAAAAGCATCATGAATGAGAATGACATTTTAATTGAATTAAATCCCAACAACCGAAAAGATTGGTTCTCATTGCATAATATTTCAAATACAATTAGAATATTCTCCCAAGAAGAACTATCTCAACCCTTTGAATGGCTTATATGGGATTCTACCTCATGCAACCAAGTCCAAGCTGGCGGAGATTTTAATACAATAAACAAAATATTATCATGAAGATTTTTTTCCATTCAACAATTACCCAACCACAACTTAATACCAATAAACAATATTATCAATTTATTGAATCTCTAGGACATCAACACACAACTAATTTCCCAATTGAATATCAACCGCATGATATGTTGGACCCCAAAGTTCGAAAAACTGCAAAAAAACTTCTTAAAAGCCAAGAAACTGCAATTCGAAAAGCCGATATAGTTATTTTAAATGCAAATACTCCTAGCATCGGCACTGGTGTTTACCTCCAAATTGCCATGCATCTCTCCAAGCCTGTCATAGCCTTGTGCGAAAATAAAGCTCAAATTCCTTTTCTTTATGAAGCATTCGACTATAACAAACTCATGATTGTCGAATGCACACCCCAGAATTTCAAAACCGCCATTCCTCGCAATCTCAAAAAGGCCGCCAAATTAGTCGACAAAAGATTCACCTTATTACTCCCGCCTGAGGTAGTAGAAATGCTTGATAATCATTATTCCAAAACTGGCGAAACTCGCTCCGACTACATCCGCAACTTAATCAAAGTCGACCAAGAAAAACGCACCAACACTCCATCCGCCAAACTTCTTGCCTAAACCTGATTCCTCCACTGTTTTATCCGAACCAAAATATCACTTTCATCTGAATCATTTGCTAACAGCTGATCATACTTCTTAGCTAGCACTTTGCCTAACTCAACTCCCATTTGATCAAACGAATTAATCTCCCAAACAATTCCCTGCACAAACACCTTATGCTCATACAAAGCTAACAAAGACCCCAATACTTTGGGCGTTAACTTCTCATAAACCAACAATACACTTGGTCGATTACCTCCAAAAGTCTTGTGATTAACCAATCCATTAGCCATTACTTCATCTAACCCTTTCTCCCTCAACTCAACCCCAACCTCTTGGCTGGTTTTACCAAAAGCCAACGCTTCTCCCTGAGCCAAACAATTAGCTAACAACACTCTGTGGTGATCACCTAATGAATCAACGCCATTCGCTCCCACCAAAAAATCTACAGGGATTATATCTGTACCTTGATGCAATAACTGATAAAAAGCATGCTGACCATTCGTCCCAGGTTCGCCCCAAACCACAGGACCAGTCTGGTAATCAACTTGGACTCCATTTCGATTCACACTTTTACCATTTGATTCCATATCAAGTTGTTGCAAATGAGCAGGAAACTGATTCAAGTTCTGTTCATATGGCAAAATCGCATAAGATGAAAAATTCATAAAATTCCGATACCAAACTCCAATCATCGCCAAAATTACAGGTAAATTTTCTTCCAATGGAGCCAATCGAAAATGCTCATCCATCTCATATCCACCTTCTAAGAAATTATAAAAATTCTCCTCTCCCACCGCCATCATTACTACTAACCCAACAGCTCCCCACACTGAATACCGACCACCCACCCAATCCCAAAATCCAAATATATTATCAGCTCCAATCCCAAACTCTTCAACCGCCTGTAGATTAGTAGACACCGCCACAAAATGAGCGCTCACCACTCCCCGTCCTTCTGTTTCTTCCATAAACCACTTCTTCGCACTACTCGCATTCATCATCGTTTCTTGAGTTGTAAAAGTCTTAGAAACCACAATAAACATTGTCGTTTCAGGGTCCAAATCATTCACCACATTTTCCAAATCTGACCCATCTACATTTGACACAAAGTGGAACTTCATCCGCTCATGATGGTATGGAGTCAAAGCCTCAACCACCATTTTCGGACCCAAATCAGAACCCCCAATTCCAATATTTACTACATCCTTTATCTCTTTACCACTATACCCTCGCCACTCGCCATTTCTTACTGCATTACAAAATTTAACCATTTTAGCTAACTCTCTTTCGACTTCTTCATTAATATTGACATCATCCACCAACAGATTTTCACTTCCTCGATATCTTAATGCTGTATGCAAAACAGCTCTATTTTCAGTCAAGTTAATTTTCTCTCCCCCAAACATCATTTCTCTCCAATCTTCGACTTGCGCCTCTCGCGCCAAATCCAATAATAATCTCATTACTTCCTCGTCTACCAAACTCTTAGAATAATCCACCCACAAACCCGCCTTTTCCAAACTCATTTTTTTAACACGTTCGCTATCATTCACAAACACATCTCGCAAATTGAAATTTTTCCACTTAAATCCTAACTCTACAAGTTTCTCAAACTGATGATACTGCTTCATTATTCCATGCTAACCCATCATACCTGCCCCTGTCATCATTAACTTTGTTTTCAAAATATAAATCACATTTCCCTCTTGCATCGCCACCTCTTTTATTAGTAACGTTATAACTAATGTCCATTGATATTCGTAACTTGCTCGGCGACCAAGCAGATTACTATCTCAACCACCAATCCCAAACTATATCCAAAGACAGCCTTCACCTTCCAAGGCATGATTTTGTCGACCGCATCTTTGCCAACTCCGACCGCAATCCTCAAGTCCTGCGTAACTTACAATCAATGTATAACACTGGCCGCCTTGCTAAAACTGGCTATCTATCAATTTTTCCTGTTGATCAAGGCATAGAGCATACAGCTGGAGCTTCTTTTGCCCCTAACCCAATGTACTTCGATCCCGAAAACATCATCCGCCTCGCTCTCGACGCTGGATGCAACGCTGTTGCTACCACATTAGGAGTCTTAGGTATTATGTCCCGCAAATATGCACACAAAATCCCCTTCATCCTCAAAATCAACCACAACGAACTTCTTTCATACCCCACAACCCATGACCAACGTATGTTTGCCACCGTCGAACAGGCCTTCGAACTAGGAGCCACAGGCATTGGCGCGACCATTTACTTTGGATCACCAGAATCTCGTCGCCAAATCGAAGAGGTCAGCACAGCTTTTGCCCGAGCCCATGACCTAGGCATGTTCACCATCGCTTGGTGCTACCTTCGCAATGAGGCCTTCGTCAAAGACGGCACTGATTATCACACTTCAGCAGACATGACAGGTCAAGCCCTTCACCTTGCTTCAACCATCGAGGCTGACATCGTCAAACAAAAACTTCCCGAAAACAACGGTGGCTTTCAAGTTATTAATTTCTCCAAATCCCATCCTGATATGTACACAAACTTATCATCAGACCATCCTATCGACATGACTCGTTACCAACTCCTCAACGCCTACGCAGGTCGCATAGGCCTAATCAGCTCAGGCGGAGCATCCACGGGCGACAACGACATGCTTGAAGCGGTCAAATCAGCCATCATTAACAAGCGTGCTGGTGGCATGGGATTAATCTTAGGTCGCAAAGCCTTCCAACATCCATATGATCAAGGCATCGAACTTCTTAACGCCGTCCAAGATGTCTATCTTTCTCCAGATGTCACCATCGCTTAATATCCGTTTCTCTCTAATTCATTCCTCAATTCGCGCACCTCACAATCTTGACTACATCGCTCTTTGCAATTAACTACACAATCATGCAAAATCAATCTCGCACTCTCGACTGCCAAATCTAATTCCACAGGAACCCCATTTTGATCTAATCGTAACTCAAATCTGTTCTCTGGATAATTTTGGCAGACGTAGACAGTAGCAACTCCCAAGGCAAACTGTTCATAAAATTTCATTCAATATAAAATATACCCTCATTCTTTTTAATATCAAGCCCAATTATTTAAGATACTGTATTTGCGCTCCGCATACTGGACTCTTAGCACTGTTGTTCAAAAACTGCACACAGACTTTCCTTTCTCCTTGCTCTTCACGGTTATCAATACTTATTTGATTATCATTTATCGAATTTAATCTGTATCCATCCAAATTCACCGTTGAACAATTTTGGCTCACTGGGACAAATGCGTATCTATAATAAACAGCCCCAGGACTTTTCAACCTAACGGCAACCTTTTCTTTATTTGTTACGCACCGATTGGGACGTTTAGCACTATTCCAATCATTCAACGAACATCTCTCAATCCTCACGCTTTCCCATGAATCACAGCTCAAAGAAGTTGGTACAACAGGTTGATAATCAATCATCGCTCCACATTTATTACTCAAACCATTATCTCCAATGTAATAAACACATATTTTCCTTTCCCCAATCTTGTTTTTTTCCAAAGATGCTGTCACAGACCGATGCTTTATTTCACTCAAATTCCAATCAGCTTGACCCAATTGATTACACGATGTCTCAGCATCTACCTCGGCCCACATTATTTTCTTTGCTTCCAAAGGAGGATTTAACTTCAGCTCAACTTCATTTGTACGACTAATACATTTAGCATCTCTTGGCAAACTACCAAATTCATCACTCCCGCAATCATTAATCCTCACACTTTCCCATGACTTACACATACTCGCCTCAGCTGCATTACTGACTTTAAGAGAGGGTATTAATCCTACCTCCTGCATTCCCATGTACATTCCTAATACAACCAAAGGAATCACCGCCAAAACTAATCTTCCAAACTCACCAAACTTAACTCGTTTATCAATATTCTTCTGCAAAGGACGCATACCTCATTATGGGCACAAATTATTCAGGCTTGTCAAACGCCGTCCAACACCATCTATCAGGAGTAATTTTAATTAACGCCAAATTCACACCTTCGGTTTGCAACACAGGCAACCAACCCTCATGGTTAGTCAATTTAGTCCTCTCAACAATTTTCTTTATCGCCTCGACCAAATCTCCCGAATCCATGTTTACCTCCACATAACCTTCTATTTCCAATGTTCTCATGTTTTCACTATTCATTATAATCGCCGAAATTTGAGGTGTATTCTGAAAATTAACAAACTTACGACTATCCGTCTTAGTCAAAAAATACAAATTTCCCTGATCATCATAATAATAATAAACCACCGCACTCATCGGTTTCCCATCACGACTCACCGTCGATAAGACTGCCACAGGCGAAATCTTCAAGACTTCCCAAGCAGCCTCAGGCAATTCATTTGATTTATAACAATAAATATTCATATTACGAAACGAGATTAATAGCTTGCCCATTAATAAAAGCTTTTACATTTTCAATTGAAGTATCCAAAATTCTCCTCACCGCCTCGACTGAATTAAATGCATTATGAGCCGTAAACACCACATCATCCCGACCCACCAATACATGATTCTCCATCAAAGTCACCAAATCTGTTTTACTTCGAAACTCAGGCTGATACATAAATCTTTCTTCCTTCAACGGCTTTTCTTCCTCTAACACATCCAACGCAGCTCCGCCCACTAATCCCTCATCCAACGCCTGCAATAAAGCTTCAGTCTCGATCAATGGCCCTCGAGCCGTGTTAACTATTAACAATCCTCGCTTAATCTTATTAATGTTTCCCTTATTAATTAAATGATGCGTCTGATCCGTCAAAGGACAATGCAAGGTCAAAACATCACTTCTTGATAACAAATCATCAATTCCACCTACGAACTCAACCCCATATTTATCTCTCAATTCTTCATCAGGAGTCCGAGCATATGAAATAATTTTCATTCCAAATCCATAAGCCATTTTAACTACATAGCCTCCAATTCGTCCCAATCCATATATCCCCAACACTTTATCTTTCAAATCAATCCCTCTCAATCCTTCTAACGAATAATTACCACGCTCAGTTCTATCGATCGTTTGATACAACTTGCGTGACAAACACAAGATTAAAGCCATAGTATGCTCAGCCACCGTATTTTCTCCATAATTAGGCACATTAGATACCATTATATTTTTCTCTTTAACAGCCTCCATATCAATATGATCAAATCCTGTCGATCTAGTTGCAATCAACTTACATTCAGGCAAATTATCCAAGACCTCTCGATCTACCCGAGAATCCACAAACACCGAAACAACACTCGCCCCAACAGCACTCTGGACAGTATTTTTAGTTAAAGGAGAGGAGACAAACCCAACATCGTGACCCTCAAAGCACGAACGCAGATATTCTTCATCACCAACTTCAGATTCAAAAAATACAATCTTCATTCTTATTTAAATATCACCTTAATCTCTTCACAAATCAAGCATTAATTTAAAATGGTGCTAAATTCCACAACTAGTACTTGACTAAATATACTCAAAAGTTGGTTAATATAAAGGGGAGTTGTTTATCTAATTACCAATTAACCAATCTATACTCTCAATATTAATAATATTAACAACTTATCAATTCCGAAAGCAACTTGAATACAAACAATAACAATTCAACCCACAAACTCGTTAATAATCAGTTTAATTAATCTCCCAGCCTAACACCCCAAAAACTTTAAGACATTCTTCATCTTATACCAACTAATTCCGCTAACGAAAATAAATTTTAATTACAGCCAAGCATTGTGCGACATTTCTGCCAGTTTTCTTTAATTAAATCCTCGTCTCCACATAATCGCCAATTTATTCACAATATTTCCTGCATCATCCAATTATTTTAATAATAATCCTACCATTTCAAAAAACAAATCCTAACCACGTAATATAACTTTCCCATCTACAGCCCATACCGCATTATGTTGAACAATTACTGGATTAATCTCAATGTCACTGATTTCTTCAAACTGTTCCATTATTTGACTTATTTTTACGATCAATCTATATAGATTATGCAAATCATACGGCTCATCATTCCGATATCCTGCCAATAATTTATAAATTTTTGATCTTTTAACCAATGCTTCAGCTCCGCTCAAATCAACCGATAGTAATTGAAGATTACGATCAGCAATAACTTCAGTCCAAGTTCCACCCGCGCCAAACATAACCACGCCACCCCATTGAGGATCTCTCCTTGCTCCAATAATTACTTCTAATCCTTGACCAACTTGTTTCTGAATCAAAACTTTCGCTTTTTCATCGCCACTCGCTCTTCTTATCATTATCTTATCAATCATGACATCTAGCGCAATTTTCAATTGCTCATTATTGTGGATATTAAGCACAACTCCGCCTTCTTCAATTTTGTGCAGTAACTTAGGCGAAGATATTTTCAACACTACAGGCCATTCATTTTCAGACACGAAATCAAGCGCCTCCTTATAATTTTCAACAATTCCAAATTGAGGCACTTCTATCCCCCATTGCTCTAATAATTTTTGTGACTCCTCACTAGTCATAGTCACTCTTTTATCTTTCACCACATCATTAATCAATTCACCGACTTGTTCTCGCCTTTCTAAACCCACATTTCTAATTATTCGTTTATTGCTCACAACTTTTTTCATATCTTTCCGCCATTTATTCCAAGACCACATCTTAGATAACACCCATATAGCTCTCTCCGGGAACCTAAATGAAGGAATTTTGTATTTATTCAAAACTTGCTCGCCAACCTCAATAGCACTTCCACCCATAAACGCGCACATAATTGTCTTATTATATTTTTTTGACATCTCAACAATTTCTTTCGCCGTCTGTTCAATCTCAGTCATTACCTGCGGAGTCAAAATAACCACCATTGCATCGACATTCTTATCAGCCAAAACTGCATCCATAGCCTGTCGATATCGCAAAGCCAATGCATCACCCAAAACATCTACTGGATTATGCAAACTCGCAGCCAAAGGCAAAGCCTCCGCCATAACCTGCTTAGCACTTTCGCTAATCGTAGCCAATCGCAATCCCTCTAATTCTACAAAATCTGTAGTTATCACAGCTGGACCTCCAGCATTAGAAACGATGGCCACCCGATCTCCAACAGGCGCATCTTCCCAAGCAAATGCCCTACACAGATCAAACATATCTTCGACTCCTTCACACCTAATTACACCAGACTCATTCATTGCCTGTTCAAACACAGCATCCGATCCTGCAATTGAGCCTGTATGTGACTGCATAGCACTAGCAGCTCCCTTTGATTTACCAGGCTTCAAAACAAACACTGGTGATTTAACCGACATCTTGTTACACAAATCAATCAACTCTTCTCCATATTGAATTGATTCAAGATACATCCCCACAGGCTGATACGAAGACAATCCTTTACTCCGATTCTTCACAGGATCAAAATTTCGATGTGTTACATCATCTTCTAACCAATATCGCAAGATATCGTTTTCTCCCAACTGTGCTTTGTTCCCCAATGTCACAAACGAATCAAATCCCAAATCCGTCGACTCCGCCCAATCGAAAATACTTGATGCAATAGCTCCAGACTGAGATATAAATCGCAAAGCTCCTTTGCTATCAACCACCCGCCCAAACGTAGCATTTAATGGAACATAATTATTTACAAAACCTAGACAATTAGGTCCTAATATGTTTATCCCAAATTCCCCTGCAATCTCAAGAAGTTCTTTTTCTCGTCCGACGCCATCTCCCCCCATTTCTTTGAATCCAGCCGTAATAATCACCACATTAGTCGTCCCTTTCTGTCCAATCTGACGCATTACTTGCAAAACCAGTCCACTAGGAACCACAATCACTGCCAAATCAGGAACTTGCGGTATCTCAGCATAACTTGAATAACACTTATGGTTCAAAATCATCCTAGCACTTGGGTTAACAGGCCATATATCACCATCAAACCCACAATCAATAATGTTCTTCAAAATAATATTCCCAAGTTTTTTCTTTTCTCTACTTGCCCCCACAACCGCCACCGACTTAGGCTCAAACATTCTTATCAAATTTTTATGTTTCATTATCTGTGTTTTTATATATACAATCTATGACTCAGTTTATATACATCAGTCCAATTCTGTCAAAAATATTTCTCAAAGACCAACCACTGCCATAATCACCAACCCCACAAACAAAGCTAACGCGATCACTCCAAAAATGATAATTGACTGCTTTAATGAAGAACCGTGATTAGGATCCATATACTTAGCTCACTATCGCAGAAGACTAGTTATAAAGTCAAGCTCGCCAAATAACCAAAATAAATGTAATCTATATATATGACTCGCAAATCTAAACTAATCTCTATCTCAATAATCTATCTAACGATATTCCAGCTTCATATACTTCCCATATCCGCACAATCTACAGTAGCTCTCCCCCCACGCCTATGTGAAGTCACCAACATCATCGAAAATCTCATCAATATTGCCCTTGGAGCGGGCGGATTAGTTACTTTTATTATGATCATATTCGGTGCAGTTTCTTGGATTACAGCAGGTGCTGACGACAAAAAGCTCTCCCAAGCCCGTTCCACCATTACTTGGGGAATTATTGGACTCATTCTCTTAGTCAGCTCATTCTTTATCCTCGTCATTATCGAAAGCTTCACTGGAGTCTCACTTACCAAAATCGAATTTCCTTGGATCAACCCATCTGGCTCCAACATCGTCCCTCGTCCGGCAGGTTGCTAACAGAACCTATATCTTCCTCACTTCAACACTAGAAAATATTCCGCCCAAATGAATTTCGACTTCTTCATCACCTGATTTAACTTGTTGATCACACTCATTACCACATCTCTTGCACCTAGTTATCCCTCTATCTAAAGTTGGAATTCCACCATATAAATCACATTCTTTTACAGTCAATCCCGCAAGACAATCCTCTGCTGAGACTTTTATTCCTTCAAGCACATCTTTCCTCTCTAACACATAACCCATATGAATGAAATTCTACCACGATTCCCAATTATTCTCCAGATTCATCCTTCACTTCCTTTTCTTCTACAGGCAACTTCCACGCTGACCAATCACAATCAGGATACCGACTACATCCATAAAAAGTTCTACCCCGCTTCGTTTTCCTTGATATAACATCTCCATCTTCACATTTAGGGCACTTCATATCAATCTTTACCAAAAACTTAGCAGTATACTTACACTCAGGAAACCTTGAACAACTCAAAAACTTCCCAAATCTTCCCGTTCGAATAACTACATCACCCTCATTACAAGTAGGACATTTCTCACCAGTTGTTTCAGTTGGCACCGGCACTCTATCTGCACTTTCTGCTTTCTTAGCATTTTCTACAAATGGAGTATAAAAACTACCCACCAGTTTTGTCCAGTTCTCGTTTCCATTTGCTACCTCATCTAGATCATTCTCCATCCGCGCCGTAAACTGATAATCCAACTCACTGGGAAACTGCTTAACCAAGAAATCATTCGTGGCCTGACCAATAGCCGTCGGCTTCAATCTACCGTCTTGTTTTTCTACATAATTCCGATCCTGGATTGTCGAAATAATAGACGCATAAGTACTTGGCCTTCCGATTCCCAAACTTTCAAGCGTCTTTATCAAAGTTGCCTCACTATACCGAGCGATTGGTTCCGTAAACCGTTGGGTACCCCACGTATTTAACCACTCAAGAACTTCATCTTTATCCAAAGAGGGGATCTCATCATCATCTTTGTACTTACCACTTGCTCTTAACCAACCATCAAACTTCCTAACTTTTCCACTCAAACCCAATTGATACACTAACTTATCTTCTTCAACTGTAGCGTTTACCTCAATATCAGTCTTATCAAAAATAGCCCAAGTCATTTGGCATCCAACAAACCTTTGCCAAATTAATGAATACAATTTTAAATCAGCTCCTTCAAGCTCGCTTGTTTCTGGAGTACGCGATGACATTGTCGGCCTTATCGCTTCATGTGCTTCCTGAGCCACTTTTGATTTCGTAGCATACAAAACTGGCTTTGCAGGCAAATACTTCTCTCCATAATTTTTCAATATAAAGTCCCTAACTCCATCAACAGCCTCAACTGCCAAATTTGTTGCATCAGTTCTATGATATGTAATCAAACCTTTTTCATACAACTGTTGAGCAATTGCCATGGTTCTTTTAGCTGAATATCCAAATCTTGCTCCTGCCGTCTGCTGTAACGTAGAAGTCGTAAATGGAGCAGGAGGTTTACTAACCGATTCCTTCTTGGTTATGCTTCCAACTTTATAATCCGCCACAGCCAAATCAAGACACACTTCTTCACTTTCTTTTACATTTGTAATTTTAAGCACTTTATTATTTCTTTTTAAGAGAGTAAATAAAATACCCAAGTCTTCACCTTGTGTCTTTTCTGACTTTCGACTCAAGCTTACCCACACATCCCAATACTCTTCACTTACAAAAGCCTCTCGTTCCTTCTCTCTCTCTACCACCAATCTAACTGCGACACTCTGTACTCTACCTCCTGACAATCCACGCCTAACTTTTTTCCACAGAACCGGACTTAATGTATAACCCACCAGACGATCGACCACTCTTCGCGCCTGCTGAGCCTCTACCAAATGGACATCAATATCATGGGCTTCATTTAAAGAATGTTCTACCGCGCTCTGGGTAATTTCATGAAAAGTAACTCTCTTCATTGGTTTCTTACTAATCTCCTTATTTGAATTTTTTGACAACAGCTCCCATACATGCCAAGCGATTGCCTCTCCTTCACGATCAGGATCAGTCGCCAAGAAAATTCGTTTTGACTTAATTGCCTCTTCCTTTATTTTCCCCAACACATCTCTCTTCCCTTTAACAAGAGCCCAGTCAGGAGCAAAATTATTTTCGACATCAACACCAAGCTTACTTTTAGGCAAATCACGCACATGCCCCACCGTCGGCAACACACTATATTGCTTAGATGAAAGAAATTTAGCCAAAGTCCTCGCTTTGGTTGGTGATTCAACAATTAATAAATCCATAGACACATAATCTACCATACTATCACAAGCCTCCATTTACAAATAATAACCACCAATTGCAATTCTTCTCAAAGCACACACTATTCCACCACATCCCATTTCTTGACCCAAATCATGTACCAAAGATCTAATATATGTTCCACTAGAGCAGTTTACTCTCATTTTAATTTTGTAAACTCTCCCCTCATCCCACAGATTATCAACTTTGCTCACATCCAGAATTTCTATATTACTAATAGTTACCTTCCTAATTGGCAAAATTATCTCTCCTCCACTCCTAGCATATTGATACAACTTCTTGCCTCGAACCTTAACTGCCGAATATATCGGTACAGTCTGAGATATTTCTCCAACAAATAATTTGATTTTTTCTTTAAGTAAATTCTTCACATCCTCAATTTTTGTAAATTTTTTATCCCAATCTTGCTGCTGCACTACTTTCCCATCGACATCATACGTGTCACTCACATATCCCAAAATCATCTCCGCCACATACTCCTTATCCATTCCCATATAATCAACCTGTACCTTCGTTGCTTTACCAATTAACAAAATTAATAAGCCCGTTGCCAAAGGATCAAGCGTCCCAGCATGACCAATTTTGATTTTGAATCCTGATCTTAAAGTAATTTGTTTTCGCACTCGCGCCACCACATCATGGCTGGTACATCCAGTCTCTTTATCCCAAATTATTACCAAGCCTTCCGAATAAATATTCACATCTATTTGACCCTTTTCAAACATTTCTTGACTAATAACTTTAAAATTTGAAACCATAAATCTCCTATTTTTCTTTTTCAAACTTGACCACTGCCATCCTCAAGCAGATAATATGACTATGAAACTGAATTCAATTCTAACATACACAACCGTACTAACCCTGACCTTTTTGGCACTCCGCATCCAACCTATTCTTGCTAATGAAGGAGAATTTAAACTCCAAAGTAGCCTCAACAACGACTCTCAATGCCTTGCCTATTCAGTTGAAGTCCAAACAAACAAATATAGTCTATTAATCACCTGTCGCGGACTCGTCTATCCACCTCTTCCTCCCAATACAGATAGTTACATCCTGTGGGCAGACGGAGCCGATACCAAAAATCCCGTCAAACTCACCAATTTACTTTTCGGCAAAGGCTCAGCCAAAAAAGATGGCAAATTCAACCGTCTATTCGTAACTTTAGAACGAGGCAATCCCAAACAACCCACAGGTCCAACCATCATGTCCTCAACTATCCAAGAATTCACTTTTAACAGACCAGTCGTCAGCCAACCAGATCCCAACGTTCAGATTGCCAACCCCACTGCCGCTGCAATTGCTACTCCCACTCCCATAGCCACCAAACAACCTTTTTGGCAAACGGGTCTTGGCAAACTCATTATCATTATAACTGGCGGATTTATTATTTTCGTTTTCATCCTCATGGTCTATGGAAAACGTAAATAAATAGCCCACTCTCACATGGATACCCCTGCCATTCCAAATGTCAATAATTCTTCTCCCAATCTCCCCCCAAATGCTACCGCACCATGGGAGAAAAACCGTCAGTTAAACATCTCCGAACCAGAAAATCTAACAATTAATCCCGCACGCATCATCACCCACCGATCTCAAACCAAAATTCATTTATTAAAAAACCTCCTTATTTTAATAATTTTTTTCACTTTAGTCATAACATCACTTTTAATTACCGGCAGTTACTATAACTGGCCACACCCATACCCATGGCCCAAACCTGCCCAAGTTGCTACTGACAAACTTCTCACTCAAATCCCCTTTACTCCTCTCACCAGCCAAATAATCATCCGCTCAACTCTCAACCATCTTAGCCAAATAAATGCCTTATCCCACCGAATTATCATTTCAACTCCACAGGACCAACTACCCTCCTTTTCTCAAACATTAATCGGGACCACCCAAAACAATCCATCTCAGTTAAGATTTGATTCCCTAACTCAATACAACACTACCGAAAACAATCTCCAAATCAAAACCGACATCGCATATTCGAATCAAAAAATAAATCTCCAATTCATCCAACAAACCCCTAATCCCCTCCTCGATCTTACTTCATTGACCAATGGCGCATACATTGACCTCAATTCTCACACCTCACCTCTCTCCGATCCCCAAATTGCTGGAACTAATACTCTTACCGACATTCGTAATAACAAAATGTTAGAAGTCAAAAAAAAGCTAATTCTTAATTGGCAAAACAATACTAAATATATATCCGAACATGAATTTAGTAAGACTCATTACCTTATTAATTGGCAAACTTCTCCTCAAGAATTTTCCCAATCTCTCAAATCCATTCTTGATGTCTATCGCCAAACAACATCTGATATAGAAACTTCTTCTTCATTAGACCTAATCCAAACTCGAATCCCCCAAATCTTAACTTCGCCAATCGATGGTAGCCTTCTTATAAACAAAAAAACGCTATTCCCCGAACACATCAAATTAAATACCATCATTATCCTCACCAATCCCAACGGATCTCGCTTCGATCTTCCTTTGGAAATCAAATACAATCTAAACTCGACTAACAACACAAACCTAATTCCCACCAATTCCAGCGATCCTCTACAAGTTAACAAAACTACTATAAACCAGTACGTTTACTCTCCACTAATCCAAGCGCTCGCTCTAATTATTTCAACTCCTATCTAAAAAAGATATTGTCATCCAATCAATTAACCCTTATAGTCAAGCTATGTCAGAAAAACCACCATCGTCCCAGCTCACTCATGCAATCCATCTATTAGATCAACTTAACACTCAAATTGGAATTACGGGTGCTCTAGTAGTCAGCCAATACAACCAACAAAAACAAGCTGCTCAACCTCCTCAACCACCACAATATTACCCATATCCTCCCATGCCATACGGACAACCCTACCCACCTTCTCCATACTACCCACCTCAACCAGGATATCCACCTCAACCACAAACATACGCAACTCCACCAACCCCTACCAGTAATTCCCAAACACAACAACCTGATAATAATCCCCAAACCGCCTCAAATCAACCACAGCTTCCACCCTTAGCTCAAGATTTTGCGTCTCTTGCCAACATCCTTACTCAAGTTCAATACGATTTATTCGACATCAACGTTACCCTCGCCCAACAACAACTCCCTGAACAAATAGACTCCCGTATTGACGACAAAGCCATTGCATGGATGACTGACATCATTACAAAGATTTCTTCTCAATTACCCGCTCACCAAGACCCTATCCTACCAATTGGCAATGAAATTGCTACTAATTTTTATCTAGCCAAAAACATAACTCAACAAGCACTCCTCACTCTAGAATCGATTCCTGAATCCGAAAACAATAGCCAAATTGGCTCTCAATCGGAGCTACATACTCAATATCTTACTCAACTACAATCTTTCATGTTCACTTGCTTTCGCTGGGCTAATTTAATTCTTAAAGAACGTGACTGGTACTGGAAACCCAAATCTCAAATGCAAGCAGAAACCCCACCAGCTAATTCTCAAACTCCGTCCAACACTCAAACCGTTTATTCAAATACACCATCCAATTCATATCAAACACCGCAAGATCAACCCAGCGACACTTCACGTAACTAACTCCAAAAAACTATTTTTTTACACTTCTATAATCTATAATTTCAAACTCTTTAGATAATCTCGAAACTGACCATTCAAATCAGGGTGTTTCAACGCAAACTCAACCACTGTCTTGAGATACTCATACTTATTACCCGTATCATAATACTTACCCTCTTTAATAACAGCTGCCAACACTCGCTTGCCATCTTTCAACATCAATTTCAAAGCATCATTATAATAAAGCTCATCCTTATCTCCCAAATTTCTCCTCGCCTCATCCAAATAATCAAAAATATCAGGTGTTAGCACAAACCCAGATACCGTCGCCAAATCAGATGGCGATTTTTCTTTGCCAGGTTTTTCAATTATTTGCTCACAATCAATCAAACCCTCTTCCAATTGATTCCCCGCAGCAAACCCATACCTATCATAATCTTCATCCTTTGTCGCCTTTATTCCAGCCAATACCGAACACCCATATTTATCATAAACCTCAATTAACTGCTTAAACCTCGACGGCGAAGCCATAATAAAATCATCACTCCAAGTATAAACAAAAGGTTCATCCCCGATTAAATGCCTTACATTTAACAATGGAGTCCCGTTTCCATATGGCCCTTTTTGACGTACATATATAAAGTTTGCCAAATTACTTACATGTTCCACCATTTCAATCATCGGCTCTTTTTTAGGACCACCCATCTTCAAATTTTCAATCAACTCCCTATTCGGCGCATCAAAATGGTCCTCAATTGTACGTTTATGATACCCAGTAACAATAATAATATCTTCAATTCCAGCATCAACCAACTCCTCCACTACATATTGAATTACTGGTTTATCTACAATCGGCAACATTTCCTTAGGCATTGCTTTTGTCTGCGGCAAGAACCTCGTTCCAAATCCTGCAGCGGGAATAACTGCCTTACGTATTTTCATACACATACACAATACTAAATATCATCACCCAAAATCAACCCTATGATTATTGGCATATGCTGTATACTTATGATACAATCACTAAGATTTGTTAGGTACAAAAATTAAGTTATGGCAATTGCGCCCGTGAGATTTATAATCGAAACCAAAGACGAACTCCAAAAAGTTCTCTGGCCCAAACGTGCAGATGTCATAAAATTAACTAGCCAAGTAATCATTATTTCTGTTTTCTTCGCAGCCTTTGCAGGCGGACTTGATTACTTATTTACTAGTTTAAATCAATTAATTATCAAATAAAAACCTATGTCACCAACCAAAACCGTCAAAGACATTTCCCTCTCCGATGAAGAAATCACAGATGAATCTAATAAAGAGGTCCAAACAGAAACAGCGAAAATCGAAGAACCAGATGAAAAACCCAACTCCAAAAAAGACAAGGATCAAGATCATTTTGTAATTAATGATGCCCAAAGCGACAAAGCCAAATGGTACGTTATTCACACTTACTCCGGACACGAAACCCGCGTAGCCAAAACCCTCATCCAACGCATTGCCTCACTTCATCTCGAAAACAGATTTTTTGACATTTTCCTTCCAACTCGCGAAAAAATTGAAATCAAAAACGGCAAGCGCGAAAAAGTCCAAGAGAAAATTTTCCCAGGCTATATGCTCGTTCGCATGATTCTCGATGACGATACATGGCATGCCTGCCGTAGCACTCAAGGTATTACTGGATTCGTCGGCACTAGTAACAAACCCACGCCAATTTCTCCATCAGAAGTTGCCACTATCAGTAAATACACCAAACAAGCGCCGGTTCACAAAGCCAAATTCAGCAAAAACGAAGCTGTCAAAATTATCAATGGTCCTTTCACTGACTTCTTAGGAACTATCAGTGAAATCGACGAAGCCAAAGGCAAACTCAAGGTTCTCGTCAGTATGTTCGGCAGAGAAACACCCGTCGAACTGGACTTTTTACAAGTATCCAAAGTTTAAATTTAACAAAAGTCACAACTTGGATTCTTGCCAATTAAACCAGTTAACCTTACAATACTCTATCGTATGGCACCCAAAGGCAAAAAAATCAAAACCATCGTCAAACTAAACCTTCCCGCAGGCCAAGCTACAGCAGCCCCCCCTGTTGGTTCAGCTCTTGGTCAACATGGAGTTGCCATCATGGAATTCGTCAAGGCATACAATGACAAAACCTCAGACCAACATGGCAACATCATCCCTGTCGTAGTTACTATATATGAAGATCGCAGTTTTGACTTCATCACCAAACTTCCACCAACTACCACTCTAATCAAAAAAGCCCTCGGCATTGATAAGGGTTCCCAAAAAACTGGTCGCGAAAACATCGGCAATCTTACAGACGAACAACTTACCCAAATTGCCCAACAAAAAATGGGAGATCTCAACACCGACTCACTCGAAGCAGCCAAACATATTATTTCAGGCGCTGCGCGAAGCATGGGCATCAAAACCAATTAATTTATAACAAAAAAATATGGGCAAAAAACGAGTAGCAATTCTAGGAGACTTCGAATCAGAAGAAAAAATCCGCCAACAAAAAGCCATTGAACGCCAACAAAAAAAACTTCGTGAAGGTAAAAAACTAAGCAAGTCTGAAATTGAAGCCACTAATATGTCCAAACAAGCCAGACGCAGTCTAGATGAACTAGACTCCAATCTTGACCCTGTTGCAGCCATGCGCGAAGAAATGTCTCGCCTCAAACAAGAAAGAGAAAAAACCCTCTTTGCAGACACCAAACAAACCAAATCCCAAAACAAAGTAATTACCCCAGCCCGTACCAGGTCCCCTAAATATCACGCAACCAAATCCAAAAGTCCTCGTACTATTAGCAAGCCTTTAGCACAAGCCATTGAACAAATTAAATCCGTCTCCTACTCCAAATTTGATGGAAGTATCGAACTCCACATAAATCTTAAGAAAAAAGAATCCTTCACCAGCACCACAGTTCAAATGCCTCATGCTACAGGCCAAGCCAAAAAAGCTGTGATCCTTGATGATAAAATAATCAAAGACCTCGAATCCAAAAAAATCAACTTTGATATCCTTTATGCCTCCCCAGACCAAATGAAACTCCTTGTTCCTTTCGCCAAACTTCTTGGACCCCGGGGTTTAATGCCCAATCCCAAAAACGGAACCCTAACCCCAGATCCCAAAAAAGCTGTATCTAATTACAAACCAACTAGCTTAACTATCAAAACCGAGCCCAAGGCTCCAATTATTCACACAATTATCGGCAAAACCAATATGGAAACCGACCAACTCGTCGCAAATCTCACCACAGCTCTCAAAGCCATTGATCCCAAAAACATCACCAATGCCTACCTTTCTGCAACCATAAGCCCCAGCGCCAAACTGGATCTAAACCAATCATTTTCATGAGCGAACGTTTTTCCATCTCCACAAGGTCAATAGAAGGTTTAGCGGCTCTCCATTATGCACTTAGAGAAACAAATATTCGCAATGCCAATCCTGACTCCTTAAGAGAATTCTTTCCCCCAACTCAACCGCTTACCATCCTTGCTGACATTCCACCTCGAGAAAACCCTCCTCTTCCTCCACGTCAAGTTCTCGAAAGACTAACCATTGCTGCCTCCGAACTAACTCTAAACATTGGTCACAATGCTCACACTATCAATCCTAATCATGATCCCCACTCCCCGCTTCCCGAATCTTTATCAATATTACAAAGATATTTCCCAGATATTAGCCCCCTAACCACCCACTTTGGATTTGGTGAGCATGCGGCCTATGTATCAGTAACTTCACCAGTCAACCCAAATACTCAACCGGTCAATCTACATCAAGCCATCCAAGATCGAAATTTTAATCACCTCACCACATATAGTGGACTAGCCCACATCCAAGATCGCCATTCATTAGGTGATGACTGGGAAAGCAAACTCTTTATCACTGACCATCCGGGACCTACTGGAACTAAACTCCGAACATCCGGCCTCTTAACTTGGCACACATAATTTGCATTTATCCAATAAATTGATATACTATCCCAAGACCAAAGACAGCAGGTGTCAATTAATTGACTTAATTTCCCGCCGAGGTACTAATTTCTAAATTAAACATTTAGATACAAGTCGCCTCATTTGTATGAGGCTTTTTTTATACTTATGCCAAATAAACGTAATATTTCCCAATATCAGCAAATATCACAAGCAGTTAATGACTCCACTGCTATTTACCTTATTGACTATCGAGGCATCGAAGCCAACTCCTTTAACTTACTTCGTAGGTCAATCGCCAAAGACGGAGCTCAATTACAAGTTGTCAAAAACACTCTTCTTAAACGCGCGCTCCAATCAAGCAATCATTCAATCGATTTAGACGAATCAATCCTCACTGAAAATACAGCTGCTCTTTTTACCAATGAAGATCTCATCACCCCCCTCAAAACCATCATCAAATTCGCCAAAGAAAACGAAAAAGGCAATCTCAAAACAGGTTTCTATCAAGGAGAAGTCCTCTCTCTTACCAAACTCCAACAACTATCAAATTTACCCAGTCGCGAAACACTAATAGCCCAACTGCTTGGCATGCTCATTAGCCCACTCCAAAGACTTGCAGGTACTCTAAACGGAAATACCCAAAAACTAGTAATTGCTCTGAGTGAAATCCAAAAGCAAAAAACAAATTAATTATGCGTGCATATTTATGCACACATTTTGAAGGGAGGTGAACCACACCATGGCAGAAGAAACAAAAGATTTATCAACCAAACTAACCAAACTCATGTCAGAAATTGAAACCCTGACGGTTCTCGAGCTCTCTGACCTCGTCAAAGCCCTCGAAGACAAGTTTGGAGTTTCTGCCACGGCAGTGGCCGCCGCCCCAGTAGCAG